>CALMMH010000979.1 GCA_937868145.1 uncultured Phycisphaerales bacterium | reverse complement strand
CTGGAGCGTACCTTTTCGAACGTGGATCTGTGGACTGTCCACCTGCAGTTGTGCGATGTTGATTGTCTTGGCGTTCGGATCGATGTACATATCGAACTGAGCCTTCACCTGCGCCTGACTGAAGGTCTCCTCCTCGGGCGAGGTCAGGGTGAGATTCTGGATCTGCGTGGCGTCGGTGGCGATGTGGTACACGCCCTTCTCACTGGTCACTTTCAGTTGAGACTGGACCAGGCCGGCCAGCCCCATCTCCGGCGGGAATGATCCGAACACCACCGCGTATGGCTTCAGCGCCGCGAGGTCCACATCCTTCGCCGAGACGGCAATATTCAGCGGGGTGTTGGCGTCCTGGCCGTAGGAGATCGTGGTCTTCTGGACATTGATCGAGCCGAAGCCGGCGTTGGCCGAGAGGGTGTTCACCGTCAGAATCTGTTGCTGTTGATCGAGGTCCACCGCGAACTTGACGTTCGCCTGCCGCTCCGAGACGCTATTGCCATCCGGCGTGGTCACGACAATCTGTTGTGCTGAGAGCGAGCCAGTGGCGCCGACAAGCCCCTCTTGAATGGAGACCTGTCCCGTGCTCGTCGCTTGGCCGGCAATCTTATATGCGCCAAGATTCACAAAAGGCCCTAGTTCGGACTGAAGTGCGGCGAAATCGACCTGGCCTTTGTACTGGATTTGCTCAAAAGTGCCGCCTGCGCTGACTTGAGCAAAGGGGGCTGTGACGTTCAATCCATCGAGACGCGAGTCTCCCTGCGGATCGGTGGACAATCGCATCGTCGCCGCCACCGGCGCGCTGAGGGCCACCTTTTCGTTGTTGACGGTTCCCGCCAGGTCGGCGACCTTCGCTTCGGCCACGAGGGTGACGCGACCGCCTTCGGTGGTGGTGCTGATGGTGCCGGTGGCTCGGCCGCCCGTGATCTGCATGCCCTCCTGAACGCCGACGGTGTTGGGCATCTGGGACAGGACGGTCGCGAGATTGACGTCGAAGTTCCCTTTGAGGTCATAGGCCGCGCCGCCCTTCAGCAGCTCGTTCATGGATTGCACGGTCGTAGGCAGTTTGCCTGTGGCCGAGACAGTCGCCCAGTCCGTCTTGACGTTGAGCCGATCGATGTTGATGACCTCGTTGGACCGTGTCAGGCCGGCCTGTGCCTTCAATTGCGAGGTTTGCAGGCTGTCGCCTTGGAGAGCCTCGCCTGAGATGGCGAGGTTCTGGCCGACGACTTTGGCGTTGAGGTTCTCGATCTGGCCGTTCTGGATTGCCCCTTTGATGTCGGCCGAGACGACGCCTTGAGCCTGCATCTCGACCCCGGCCATCGACAGGAAGGGGGCTATCGAGCTGAGGTCGAGGTCGTTGACCTCCACCGTCAAGTCGCCCGTGGTGCCCCGAAGGCTCCAGCCTTGCTGCTTGTTTGGGGTGATTTGCCCCGACGCCTCGATGCGGCCGGGCGTTTCGGGCCGGCCGACGGCCGCAGCGAGATTGAACTTGGACATCTGACCAGCCGGCTTCATGCTCAGGGTCGAGTCGAAACGGGTCAGCTGCGTGGTCTTTCCGGCGGCGTCGGTCACCTGGAGGCTGCCGTTGCGAACGACGACGTCGTTAAGCCGGGCGAGGTCGTTCATATCGAAGGATGAGGATTCCTCGCTTGTCGTGGACGGCAGATTCCTCAGGTCGATGGCGATCCGCGGCTGGTCGATGACGGTTTGTCCCAGCCCCAGATTGCCGCTCAGGAATCCCGCGTAGTTCGGCTGAGTCGTGATCCGGTCGATACTGACCTGGGCCCACCCATCCTGCCCCTGGAAGCTGAAATTGGAGACTTGCACGCCGCGGAACCAACCGACGGAGAGATTGCCGATATCCGCTTGGCCGCCCGTGCTGCTGCTGATCTTGGCCCCCAGCCATCGCGTGAACCGCTGGGAAGAGAGAGCCGTCGGGATGAACAATACGATCAGGATCACGACGATGAACGCGCCGGCCAGAATCCAGGGCCATCGTCTCGCTCTCGTTCTCGCTTTGCGTTTCTGCTCGCCCATCTTTGGCCCTTCCTGTTGTTTTTCCATGATGATACCCCCCGAATCAGCAATCGCCCAGTATCGCTTTCGTCTCGATCCGGATTTGCACCAAGAGGCTGGACAGACTGAAGACCAACAGCTTGGAGGTTCAGCGTTTTCCGATTAGTGGTACGGCGCAGCTGATCCCTGGTTCAACGGGCAGAGAACGAGCGCAAAGCAAAAGGGACGCACAAGCGGCGTCCCTGGCATCGGCAGAACGGGTTGGAGGAAGAGCAGGGGGCTAGTCCTTCATGATCTCGTTGGACTTGTGAGTGACCATCGCATCGACCTTGTCCGAGAATTCTTTCGTGATGTCGTCCATCTGTTTCTTGGCGGAGTTCAGGTCGTCCTCGGTGATCTGGCTGTCCTTTTGCTGTTTTTCGAGAGTCTTGTTGGCGTCGCGTCGGACGTTCCGAACGCTGATCTTGGTCTGCTCGCCCGCCTGCTTGGCCTGCTGGACGAGGTGCTTCCTTCGTTCCTCGCTCAACGGCGGGATGTTCAGGCGGATGAACTTGCCTTCGACCTGGGGAGCGATGCTCAAATCGCTGCTCTTGATCGCTTTTTCGATATCCTTGACGGAGGCCGGATCGAAGGGTTTGATCAGCAGCATGTCGGACTCCGGCGTCGAGATCGTGGCCAGAGCCTTCATCGGGGTAGGGGTGCCGTAATAATCGACTTTGATGTGTTCGACGAGCGCCGGCGTAGCCCGTCCGCCACGGAAAGCTTTCAGGTCGTCCTGAAGCACCTCGACGGCTTTTTGCATCTTTGTTCTGCCATCGGAAACGACACCTAGCGTTGCCATTGCCCAAACCCTACCATTGAGTATCAATTGCTGATGATGGATGACTGACCGGGAGGAACCTCCCTCAATCCTCCATTATCCATTGTCAATCAGCGTTCCCACCTGCTCGCCGCGAATGGCCTT
Organism: uncultured Phycisphaerales bacterium; assembly: GCA_937868145.1. GTDB lineage: Bacteria > Planctomycetota > Phycisphaerae > Sedimentisphaerales > Anaerobacaceae > PLanc-01. The sequence continues at coordinate 1,119 of CALMMH010000979.1, read as the reverse complement.
GGTGATGTTGCCCTTTTTGAAGATGTTCAGCACGATGATCGGGATGTGATTGTCCCGGCAAAGGCTGATCGCCGCGTGATCCATGATTCGCAGGCCCTGCCTCAACACATCGTCGTAAGACAACTTCACGTGCAGCGTCGCATCCGGGTTTTTCTTCGGATCGTCGCTGTAGACCCCTTCCACCTTCGTGGCTTTGATCAGCAGTTCCGCATCGAGTTCGGAGGCCCGCAGAGCGGCGCAGGTATCCGTCGTGAAGAAGGGGTTTCCCGTCCCGGCCGCCAGGATGACGACCCGTCCCTGCTCGAAATGCCGCAGCGCGCGACGCCGGATGAACGGCTCGCACATCGCGGGCACGTCGATGGCGCTCATGACTCGCGTCGGCTGGCCCAGTTTCTCCAGGGTTTCCTGCACCGCACAGGCGTTGATGATCGTGGACAACATCCCCATGTAGTCGGCGGTGTTGCGAGGAATGTGGCTCTTCTGAGAGAACGTTTCTCCGCGGATGAAGTTGCCGGCGCCGACGACAATGGCGACCTCGGGCCCGAGTTTGCAGATCTCGACGATTCGCTCCGCCATCGAAGCCAGACAAGCTCCGTTGATGCCGAACTCGCCGGGCACACAGAAACTTTCCCCGGAAAGTTTGAGCAGAACGCGTTTGTACTTGGTTTCTCCCATGTTGTTTACGGTCGATGACGGTCGGTCATCGATCGCAAGTCTCCTTAGCCGACTTCGAGTCGGACGAACTGCTTGATGGTCGCTTTGCCGCCGGCCTGCTTGGCCGCCTCGGCGAGGACCTGCTCAACGCTCTTGGTGTCGTCCTTCACAAACGGCTGCAAGATCAGGCAGTAATCACTGTAGAACTTCTTAAGCTTGCCGTCGACGATCTTCTCGACCACCGCGGCGGGCTTGTTCTTCACTTGCTCGGCGTAAATGGCTTTTTCCTTTTCGACGATTTGCGGATCAAGGCTCGATGGGTCCAGTGCGATCGGCTTGATGGCCGTGATGTGCATGGCGAAATCGGCCGCCGCCTGCTTGATCGCTTCCGATTGGGCGGTCTTGTCGCTGTCGGTCTCGATCTGGACCATGCTGCCCACTTTCTTGTTGAAGTGGACATAGACG
>CALMMH010000978.1 GCA_937868145.1 uncultured Phycisphaerales bacterium | reverse complement strand
CGCCATAGGGCTGGCAAATCCGTTGTTGATGGATCGAGAGCCCGGCTTGGTGCATGAGATCGTAGAGCCGATTGTAGGGTTGCCCCGTATGACCGTGGTACCGCCAGATGTCTGCTGTTTTCCAATCATAGATCGGATAGAGGTTATAGACGAGGCCGCTTTTGTAGGTCGTCCATTTGAGATTTTGGAAGCATGATTTTCGCCCGGCAATAGTGCGGTACCGATTGAGACTTTCATCGGCACGAATGCCGACAAAACAGCCTGTGAGCGATTCGCCGCCATACCAGTGCCCGAAGTGCTCGATGAACTCCTCGAACTCCATGCCGCGATGGAAGAACGGGAAGAAGCGCTCGTCAGTGATGGCCAGCTTTGGAGGGAGTCGGACCCAGTCCGCTTGCCGATCAGGGTCCCAACAGAGCCACTTCGGCTCAAACATGCTGACCGCATTGCGTAGCGCAATGGGCAGCGAAATCCAGTACGGCTCAATATGTGCTTGATACCGGTCAAAACTGGCGAGTGCATGATCGATAGTCAGCTTATATTGAGCCTCCAGATCGATGAGCAGCAGACCGATCTTTCTATTACGCCGGATCGCCTCCTCCATCACGAGATGGAGCATGACCGTGGAGTCCTTCCCTGCCGAAAATGACAGATAGATCTTCTCGAAATTATCGAATGCGAAAGTAATCCGTTGCTTGGCTGCGGTCAAGACCGAGAGACCAAGGCCTTTTTTTGTAGCCATGCGAACGCCTCCTGTAGATCCATGCGGATGAGTTGCCTGTGCTCGACACAGCAGAAATACTGATCGACACGCGTAAAGCTTTGCGGGCTACTCACATGATACAGGTAGCCATCTGCGAGAAAATAATGCTGGCGGACACCTCGGCTTCCCACCGAGTTGGACTGCGAGTAATCGCGCTGGCCATGCAGCGGCACTTCTCGCAGTCCGTGTCGAGACACGCCCTGAACCTCCTTTACCCACGCTGGTTGAAATCCGAGCCTGGGGTTGCCGATACACTCAATGGTCAGCTGGATCAGCATGATACCTCCCCAAGGCGCAGCCATTTCGGAGAGGCAGCACTTGCGCGTGGATACCCGCGGTCTCGGGCCTGCTCCTCAAGTAGGCATGGATTGCCATCGATCAGCGCATAGAGGACCTGGGCTGATCGCGCCGTGATCTGCCACCCTGTGGGCATCTTTCCGTGAGTGAGGCGCGCCACTTGCGCATCTAAAAATCCTGGATCTCCCGGGAGCTTGATCTGTCCGTCAGGACCAATCACGTCGCGCACGTCCTCGCGCGTTACCATGTATCCCATAATAATAGCTGTGTCCATTGGTGATCCATCGAGTGTTCTGATGGATGTGAGCGCTTGGTAGCCATGGGGCGGCTCGCTTAATGTATTTTGTTGTGCGGCCTGCGCTTCCGCTGAGGCGATGGTTTGCGCGACGACAACTGTCAGATCGTCGGATGCAGCATCCTCCATGCTCATGATGCCTCCTTAGCTGCCTCCTTTCACGAAATCGCTCATCGCCTCATATTCGGCGTCTTGTTTTGCGGCCCTCGCCGCCTTGTTCGCCTCCAAAATTTCCGGGTGCGCGGCATCAAACGCATCCAATGCTCTCCGCGCCTGCTGGTTTTTAAGCCAGCCCTTCGATCCAGGGAAGTTTTCAGGATCGTAAGAATTGTATTCCACTTTCGCCAACTCCGCTCTTTGCACTTTGAGATCCATGCTCGTCTCCTCGCCCGAGTGGTGGAGAGCCAGGCCCGTCGGGTTCGCGCTGCCTGTGCTCTGTGTTGCCTCCATCATCATGGCTGCATACTACGATACGGCGCGTATCAATGTCAAGCGAAAAATGAGGGCGCGTGAAAAATAAACGTGAAAGACTTAATTTTTAGAGGACGTGTTTTCCCTCTTGACAAGTAGGCTACTCTAGGCTACAAGGTAGGCCACTCAAGGACACGGAGGACTACCGAGATGAAGCTACTCACCCCACGCACCTACCGCGTGAAGCAAGAACAAGACGCATTTTTGGAGGAGACGGCCAAGAAGGAAGGGCACGGCAATAAAGCCCTGACGTTGCGCCTCATTCTTGATCGGGAGATGTCGAAGCGCAGACAGACCGGGCAACCAAGGCGGCCTAGATGATCCTCCTCCATTCCGCGCCGACCAGCACGGACCTGTTTTCCCCTGAGCCGCATGCCTGCCCGGGCTGCCTGCGGATGGCGTACTGGTGGAGAAATCAAGGCGGGACAAGTTCCTGCCTCACCTGTGCACTGGAAAAGGAGGACCACCATGAACACGCATAACCCTGGACTCCCCGACTATACCGGCCCCAATGAGGGGCTTGCCCTCTGGGTCCACCACGGGCAGATGCTCGAATTCTGCACGGATTTCGCCGGGCGGATCGCCTACATCCTGCGCGAAAAGCCCGCCCACGAACACGCGGTGCGTCTCGCCGCCCTCACCTATCTCCCCGACGCGGAACTCCCGCCCGCCCTCAGCCAGGCCTGGACCGCCTACGTCCAGGCCAGGACCGCCTACGTCCAGGCCAGGACCGCCTACGTCCAGGCCTGCACCGCCTACGACCAGGCCTGGACCGCCTACGTCCAGGCCTGCACCGCCCTCAACCAGGCCTGCACCGCCTACAACCCCGACATCCTCGCGCTCTGCGAACAGTACTGCCACGGGTTGTACGATGCGACCGGACTCCGATTTGAGAGCCTATGTGCGGAGACGATTGAGCAACCAGCGAACGGAGGCCGGCCATGATCGAGTTTGTGTTGATTCTCGCGTTCTACGCTTCAACGTTTGCCAAGGGGGATAGCGTTGCCAGCACCACGATCCCGTTCAGTTCCCTATCGGACTGTGAACGGGCGGGGCAGCTCGCCAGAAAACTGGAAACATCGTTCAAGAGCATCAACTTCGTCTGTGCCGAACGGCGCAAGGAAGCCCCATGAGCAGACAGGGCGAATCCATGTATGACGTGAGCCGATCCCCACGCCCGAATCTCCGCAGCATCCATCCCTTCGATGCCTGGGAGCGCGAGGCCGCAGGGGTGACGATCCCCAAGCCGGGGCAGCGGGTGAACTGGTGGGGCATCTCGGCCATCGGGTGCTGCCTCGTGAGCGCGGCGATCATGGGCCTGGTGATCTGGAGCCTGTGGGGGCTCTGGCGATGAGCCGGTCACGGCGAGCGGCCCGCGAGGATTTGATGGTGTTGCAGCTGAGACGCCGCTTGCAGTTGGCGGCCCAGCCGGAGCGACTGGCCGAGCCTGAGCGGCCCTATCTACTGCGGCTCGTGGTGCTGGGGATTGCGTTGACGATTCTGGCGGTGCTGCTGTTTGGGGGAGGGGGGAGATGACGGTGGGCAGTTTATTCTCAGGCATAGGAGGGTTTGACCTTGGCCTCGAACGAGCCGGATTTGAAATTGCGTGGCAAGTCGAAATCGATGAGTACGCTAGAAAAGTGCTACGAAAACATTGGCCAGCCGTACCCCGGTATCATGACATCACTACCGTCGATTGGTCTACCGTTCCACGAGTCGATCTTCTGTGCGGGGGCTTCCCCTGTCAAGACCTCAGCTTTGCGGGCAAGCGAGCCGGGATCGACGGCGAACGGTCAGGGTTGTGGAGTGAATACGTCCGAGCCATTCGCGCACTTCGACCCCGCTACGTCCTCGTGGAGAACGTCCCAGGTTTGCTTACTAACAAATACATGGGACGAGTTCTCGGAGACTTGGCTGAGAGCGGGTACGATGCGGAATGGGATTGTATACCAGCAAGTGCCGTTGGCGCCCCTCACCGGAGAGATAGGGTCTGGATTGTGGCCTACGCCACGAGCGGACAGCCATGGCAGCAGGCCGAACGGCAAGGGTGGAAAAATTTTGAACGAAGAAGTGATGATAGCCGCAGGGCTGAGAATGAGAGGGGAGAAGTTGACTCCGACATTGCGATCCGTGCAATGGGAAAATGTCCGGTGGTCTTTACGGGAAAACTATCAAGGCAACTTAGAGGAGTGGGGCGGGAAGCAATTCCCGGACATCATTGGGATGCACATGAGCCTGGACTGGTTGGAGTGGCTCATGGGATACCCCGACGGGTGGACCGACTGCGAGGACTCGGCAACGCCGTAGTTCCCCAAATCGTCGAAGCGTTAGGGCGCATGATTCTGGAGGCACCGTGAGCATGATGCGCTGTCCAAAATGTCAGGGCTGCCTCCTGGTGAATCATGGGGACGAGCACTGCATCAACTGCGGCTATCGCCCGATGCAGCCGATCAATCCCCCCTTGCCGAGTGGCCCGAATCCTCGGCGGCAGTGGACCCCTGGGACGTGTCAGTTTTGTGGCAAGAGCGCCGTGCGGAGCAAATCTATCTGCCGGGCCTGTCATGCGCGGGAGTCGGTGATTCGGAGGCATGGCACCGGGCTCGCGGCGGGGCAGGCCATGGAGAGGAGATCCGCATGAGCGTGCCGGACCATGAGCTAGACGAACCCTCCGATCAGGAGTGGTGCTCACTCCACACCCATTATCGGCCCTGTCGCGAGTGTCGGAACGAGGTGGCGGATCAACAATTACACATACAGAAGGAGGAGCGATGACCGGGAAAGAACTGAAGGCGTGGGCCAATGGGATCAACGATGAGGCCGAGATAGAGGTATGCCATTACAACTATGGAGCCTGGAAGAAAGAATTTTCCATGCGCGCCGCCACAGATGTTCGACTGGAGTGGAAGGAGGAGGCGCACGCGAAGGAACCGGTGAGGATTGACGAAGAGGAATGTCGGGCGGTGAAGCCGGGAGTCGCGCAGTAGAAACGAAAGCGGGCCGCCCGATGATCAGATCAAGACGGCCCAGGTGAACAACACAAGCAACCCGCAGTCTCTCACAGAGGGAGGCGGGGGTCAAGAAGGAGGAGAGGATGAAAAGCAACTTAGCTGAAGTGATGCCGGAACTGGACGCGGGGAACGAGTCGAGTCAACTCACCATCTATCAACAGCGAGCCGCAGTCTTGGTGCCGACCGACGATCTCACGATTCGCCAGTGCGCGGAATTCATCGAGGAGTGCAAGCTCGCCGAGAAGCGGCAGGAACAAAAGCGCAAAGACAAGGTGGATCCGCTGAACACCAAGGTCAAAGAGATCAATGCCCTCTATATGCCGGTGCGGGATGCGTTCGGCCTGCTCTGGCGCACCGTGGATGAGAAGGTGTCGCGGTTTGTGCATGAGCAACGGCAACAGGCGCAGATCGAACAACAGCGGTTGATCGTGGAGGCGAAGAAGAAGCAGGACGAGGAAAATGCCAAAGCGGAGGCGGCTCGCCAGGCGGCTGATGATGCGCGAGAGGCGGGAGACGCGAAGCTCGCCGCGAAGCTGGACGCGAAAGCGGACAAGACGGAAATGAAAGCCTCGATGATCACGGCCCCGATTGTCCTCGCGCCGGAACGCACGATGGATTTAGGAGGGAATACCTTGAGCGTGAGCGCCCCGAAGAAAGACTGGGTGCTGGCCGGGTGGGATAAAGCGAAACCGATGCGCGTCATGTTTGGCGGGAAGCCGGACCCGAGGATTGCCGCGTTAATGGGCAACGTCGAGGCACTCCCAGAAGGCGTGCGGTTCGTGTTGCAGCATGCCGACATCAGCCCGGTGCATCTCAATAAGAGCTTCGGGCAGATCGCGTTCCCGGCTCCCTTTGCCGAGACGGATAAGTTTGGTGGATCAACGTTGAGAAAGGGGTGAGGCGATGAACGGGTGGCATCTTCTAAGCATTCGCCTTCAGATGGAATCGCTCATCACGGAGCGGGAGGCGATGAAGGCGATGAATGAGCATCGAGCCATGCAGGGATTGGCTCAGGCATACGGAGAGGAAGCGTTCGTGAAAGTGCAGGGATGCTTTGAGGCTCTAATCAATGATTTGAGAGCGATAGGCGCATAGCGATGGACCTGATTTGCACGAGGGGCGCGAAGGAGGAATACCGCGATCCAGCGACGAAGAAAGACTTCGTCAGCGTCTCGCAGGTGTTGAGCGTCCTCGATCCCGACGCCTTCGCGGGGGTCGATCCCTTCGTCCTGGCGTCGGCGCAACAACGTGGCACCGATCTCCATGTCCTGTTCGCGCTCACGCTCTTCGCGGAGGCGGGCCTCGCGGATCGACCAGCGCGACCGACCGGAATCATCAGGGGCTATTACGCGGGGATTGAGGCATTTATTCGGGAGCGGAGTCCGCGCCCGATCCGCGTCGAGGAGTCGTCGATCCACGACAAGATGGGCTACGCCGGGACACCGGACACGGAGTGTTGGCTCGGCGAGACGGATGCGCTCATCGATCTCAAGACTGGGCCGCCGAGGCCGGTCCATGCGGTCCAGCTCCATGCCTATAAGCGCCTCAAGGGCTACGAGAACGTGCGGCGGTTGTATTCGCTCTATATCAAAAAAGACGGCACGTACAAATTGATTGAACACACACACGACCATATTGATTGGGCGGGCTTTCTCGCCGCCATCACCGTCCTGCACTGGCGCAGGCAGAGAGGCTAATCATGGGGAACAACGAGGTCACAGAATTTGCAGGGAAACAGGCCGGGAACGGCTTTGAGCTGGCGACGACCGGCGCGGCGGCGAAAGAACAGCACGAGATTCAATCGGCGATCACGATCGCCAAGCGGTTCCCGCGCAATGAAGATCAGTGCTTTCAGAAGTTGATGAAGGCGGCGAGCCGGGCGAGCTTTGCCGAGGATGCGACGTATAGCTTTCCGCGAGGCGATCAGACCGTCACCGGTCCCTCGGTGAACCTGGCACGCGAGGCCGCGAGGATCTGGGGCAACATTCGCTGCGGCCTGTCCGTGGTCCGCGACGATGAGGCGTCCCGGCTGATTCGGGGCTGGGCGTGGGATGTGGAAACGAATACCAAGATCGAGGTCGAGGATGATTTCCAGAAATTGATTCAGCGCAGAGTCAAGGGCAGTAATCCTCCACGCACGGAATGGCTCATCCCCGATGAGCGCGACTTGCGTGAATTGACGAATCGACGCGGCGCGATCTTGCTCAGGAACGCCATCCTGCAAGTGCTCCCAAAAGATCTCATCGAGGACGCGCTCTTTGCCTGTGGCGAGGCGTTGAGCAAAGCGGCCGGGGAGAACCCGGAGGGCGCACGGAAGCGGCTCCTCGTGGACTTTGGCTCGATCAATATCACCGTCGATCAGATCGAGCAGAAGCTCGGCCATCCGTTTGCCCAGTCCACGCCGAAGGAACTCGCCGAGCTGCGCGGGATCTGCAAGAGCATCACCGACGGGAATACGACGTGGGCGGAATATGTGAAAGCACCAGAGGCGAAGGCGGCAGAGAAGCCGGTGGAGACAGACGCGAACAAGGCGAAGCTCGCCGAGGCGCAAGCGAAGCTGAAGCAACAGCGAGAGCAGAAGGCCGCTCCCGCGCCGGCTGCCGCTGCCCCAGCCCCCACCCAGGCCGCCGAGCCTGCCAAAAAGGAGCCCGCGGCCTCCGGCGACCTCGATGCCGCGTGGCTCTCGCGGGTCATGGATGCGGAAGATTTCTTGCGCGACAGCCAGCAAGGCAAGGGGCTCCTGCGCTCCATTCGCACGGGGTTCAAGCTGGCCGATGGGGTCTATCCGATGCTCCCGCAGGACCAGAAAGAATATCTGGAAGATCTCGAAAAGACCGTCACGCGGATGCAGGCGGTGTGAACAAAAGGTAACGCTTTATTTTCATCATTTCATACACAGAAGGAGAACCCCATGCCCGAACCCCAACCGCATCACGACCCCCACGAGTCCATCGGCAACGCCGATTCGATGATTGACTATGACTACGCAGATCGGGATCTCCCGGTGCCGCTCACCGATCGGGAGCGGTTGGAGATCGCGCAGGATTTGGCCTCGGCGCAAGCCGTGGGCGAGCAAGCGGAGAAAGATAAAAAGGCGGCGAGCGATGCCTTTAACGGCACGATCGAATCCGCCTATGCCGATGTGAGTGAACTGGCCGGCCGGCTGCGCTATGGCAAGATCACCAAGCCGGTGCGCTGTCAAACCAGCATGAATTATCGACTGGGCACGGTGCGCGTGGTGCGGATGGATGACGGGACCGAGCTGGAGAATCGCGTGATGACGAAAGCGGAACGGCAGATGGGCATGAACTTCGGCGGCGAGAAAGCGCACTGAGCGATGAGAGTAGAAGATTATCGGGCGATGCGGGCACGGGTGAGGGGCGGTGTGGATAGACACGCACGGAAATCACTCACGGCCCCGGTCTTAAGGCACGGCCCCTCAACGAGCAAGGGCGTGGATCCGATCGACCGAGCAAGAATAGGGGAAGCCGGTTCAAATCCGGCCCCCTCACCCTATGCGCCGTACCGCAACAAGTTAGAGCACAGTTTTGCGGGCAAGCTCGCTCTGGAACAGCAGGCCGGATTCATTCGCCAGTGGGGGTACGAAAACATGACGTTCAAACTCTCAGTGGCGGCGCCGGGCAAGCGCGGGGATTATCATCGCAACGACTTCGTCGTCTGGCATCTCGATGGACATATTGAAATGGCGCAAACGAAGGGATGGCACAAGAACCTCGCGGCCTCGCTGAAGTCGCTCCGATGGGCCGCCCAGAAACACCCGTGGTTCACCTGGACGATCTGGCGTTACATCGGGGGCGGATGGCAACAAGAGCAGGTGCAGCGATGAGCCCTATGACCCCCTACAGGCTCGCCGTGGCCGCTCGGTATCACGAGCGCCAACGCATCACCCAACTCCTCGCGGAGGCCCAACTGGACACGCTGCCGGCCATCATCACGGCGAGCTGGCTGAGGTGTACCGCAGAGGGGGATGCCTGCCTGACTGACGCGCAGGCACGGCGCCAGGCCGAGACGAACGTGCGGGAGATCCTCCTCGCGGATCTCCTGCTGTATGTGCCGAGCGATACATGGTCCCCGGGCCGCTGCATCGATGTCGGGATCGCGCTCGGGAATTCCATTCCCGTACTCATCGTAGGACCGCCTGAGAACAGTATTTATTTTAGAGGGCTCCCTTCCTGTGAGTGGGGAGCATTGAGGGAGACGGTGGGGAGGATGTTGAGGGGAAAAGGATACGCGAATGGTTAAATTTGTGTCGGTCAAGAACTACGAAAAGTATCAGCGGTACACGGACCGTCTCCCTCCGTGGATCAAGTTGCACTACCAACTTCTTGAAGATTCCTCATGGATTCTCCTCGATGAGGTCCAACAATGCCGCTACATGAAGCTATTATTGGTCGCGAGCCGCTGTGAGAACCGCATCTCAACCGATCAAACATACCTGCAATATATGCTGCGAGTGCGCTGCGAAGTTGACTTAACTCCGCTGATTAAAACGGGATTTCTTGTCACTTTTCGCGCCATACATATACATGATCATGGCCCCATTTCGGCACCAAATGGGCACGCAGAGACAGAGACAGAGACAGAGACAGAGACAGAGACAGAGACAGATAAGCGTCAGGCGCCCAACGGCGCCATGACTGAGGCGCGTCTCGTGGAGGCATGGAACGCCCTCGCGTCAACCGGACTCGTCCCGATTCAGCAGGTCGCGAAAACGATCAGGGTGAGAATCACGTCGCGGATCACCGAGCACCCAGATCCGTCCTGGTGGGTCGAGTATTTCCAGCGCATCTCCCGCTCAGATTTTCTCACCGGCAAGGTCCGTGATTTCGCCGTCACGCTCGATTGGGTGTTAGGCCCGAAAAACATGGGCAAGATTTTGGCGGGCAATTACGACAACCGTGCACACGCCAGACCTCCGACCTCGATGGTCGAATTTCTCTCACGGGTTGTGGACGCGAAGGAAGGCGCGAGTCGATGACGCAGACAGAATTCATGAAAGGCTGGACACTCCTCATTCTGCAACCGTGGGGCTGGCGCTATCGCGGGATGACGCAAGACGGACGACCGAGCGAAGAATCGAAACTGCAGTTGGAATTTTACTTCGATAAATTGAAATCAGTGGAGGCAAGCGCGTGGTGGCATGTGGCGAGTCTGCATGCGCAAGGCGATGCATGGCCGAGCGTGCGTGAGATCAAGATCTCCCTTAATCAGACGCACGGACGATTCATTGCCGCACTCCCAGCACCAGACGCGGTACCGGAGGAGATGCCGGACGCAGTGAGGGCCATGATTCGCGCGATCACGCAGCGCATGGGCGCCTGAAAGGGTTGAGATGTTTTGTGGAACGTGCTCGCAGAATCCGTGTCGCTGTACGCGCGCCAATCCCGATCAATGGCTCATTCAGCATTGCGCGGAGCCACAATGCACCGTGGCGATTCGTGTGCTCGCCGGGAATCAGTCCCCACATCCGATCTGTAAATGGCACGCGAAAGGGATGACGCAAGACCGTCATGCTTGGCCCGCAGGGATGCCGAATCCTGCCATGCCGTGGCCGTGGATGACCGACGCAGATCGAGAGAAAAAACTTCACACGCCGTATTGGCGTGAACGATTCATGCAGGCCGGAGGTCGCTATCTCGTCTGGCTGCACGATCTCGAATCCATGCGAGAAATGACTGAGCCGCGAAGAGCGTCCGCATGACCTACACCTCTCTACGATGAAGAAGAAAGGCCAAGCCATGACGACACTCGACCTCGATCAGCGCGTGGCGGAGCTGCTGGGATGGAAGCAATGCGATCTAGACGATTGCATCACTGGGCCAGAAGCCTATTGGTATAGCGACACGAACGGGA
>CALMMH010000977.1 GCA_937868145.1 uncultured Phycisphaerales bacterium | reverse complement strand
GTTAACACAGCTCCCCGCGAAATGCGAAAAAAATGTTCCGCCGGCAGGGGAGGGGTGCGACTAGATTTCGTGGGGGCTGTGTGCTCGGTATGTCATTGCGAGCGTAGCGAAGCAATCTCCCACGCCGGGGATTGAGATTGCTTCGTCGCTGCGCTCCTCGCAAGGACATGGTCTCTGCCAGGAAGGGTTTCTCATGCTGTCGGTACATACAGGCCCCCACGAAACGTAGTCGCACACCCCATCGCCATTCCACTTTGACCTGTTTTTGTCTTGACAGGGATGTGGAAAGTAGTGTACATACATCAGTATCATATCAGGACAACGTGTGCCCGCCGGGTCGGGTATTTGCAGTCTCGGATCGTCGAGTGGTGGCAATTCGTCAGGGTGTTCGGTCGGAGAAGGATCGACAGCTGCGGGACGCCGGGTTTCGGGGGGCGGCTCTCTGCATCGCAGTTCAACATATACGTTGCCGCGGATGACTCGCGCCTTGTCTTCGAGGAGGAAGGAGGAATCGCCAGGTCGCAACCAGTAGTTCCGGGGGGGGGAACCGGAACGCAAACGCCGAAATGCAGGATCGAGTTGCTTCGGCCACACGCCCAAGCATGAACTTCAGTTCAGGTGACTTCTTAAAGGGAGGATTGTCATGCGTAAGAGACTGCTTTATGTAACTTCGTTTGTTTTGGTCCTGGGCACGGTTTGGGCCGGCACGGCAACGGCTGCCGATCCCAACCTGGTCGGGTGGTGGCCCCTGAATGAAGGTTCGGGGGAAACGGTTGCTGATTTGTCCGCCAGCGGCCTGAACGGCACGATCATCAACCCCGCAGGAGGGCTGGGCCTGGACGGCTCGGTCTGGATCGAAGACGCCGAACGAGGCATGGTCCTGAGCTTCAATGGCGTCAACGGCACCGGAGCCTGCGTCACCACCGGCGTCACGATCCCGGCCATGGACCTCACGACGGACTTCACGTGGATGTTCTGGTGCAGGCAGGACGCCAGCCAAGGGGTCACCGCGGCGGACGGGGGCAATGACGTCATCCTGGGCAACCGCTACGGCGGGACAGCCTCGCCGCTGCAATTCGTCAAGTTCACTCCGACGAATTTCGAGTTCTACAACGGCGACAACACCAACTTCGTCACCTACCCGGAGCCGATGCCCTCCAGCGTATGGGTCCACAACGTGACCGTGAAGGACGGCGACAAGCTCACCTACTACCGCGACGGCGTCGAGGTGCGCTCGATCACGCTCACCAAGACCATGGACCCTAACCCCCTCTACATGGGCGCCGACGCCTTCAGCGGCGTACAGGAGGCCTGGTCCGGCTGCCTGAGCGACGTGCGGATTTACAACAAGGCCGTGACGCAGCTCGAGATCCTGGCTGCCGTCGCGGGCGTCGACGTGATCAACATGGAAGTCGGCTATGCCGGCAAAGCTCCCGCCATCGACGGCGAGGTCGATTACATCTGGGGGAGCGCGTCGACGCAGTCGTTCGTTCCTCTGGCTGATCCGGCCAACGCCTCCGGCACCTGGAAGGTGTTGTATGATGCGGAGAACCTCTACGTTCTCGTGGAAGTCACCGACGACAGTCTGCAAAATGATTCGGCCAGCGCCTGGCAGGACGACAGCGTGGAAATCTATTTCGACGGCGGCAACACCAAGCTGACCACCGCGCTGTCCGGAGACGACCACCAGTTTACGTTTGGGTGGACCGCGGACGACATCCAGGGAACCAACATTACAGGAGCCACCGAAGGGATTGAACAGGCTCAGGCGACCACCGCCACCGGTTGGCGCATCGAGATCAAGATGCCCTGGTTGTCGCTACAGGGCGCAGCGCCCCAGGCCGGGGACTTGATCGGCATCGACTGCTACTACAATGACGACGACGACGGCGGCGATTCGCGTGAAGGCAAGATGCTCTCCTTCTCGGCCGTCGAAGGCTGGAACGACGCCTCCCAGTGGGGCACGGCCATCCTGGCGGCCGCTCCGGTTCCGGTGGAACCGGGCGCTGACGGCCTCGTGGCTTTCTACGCATTTGAGAACGATGCGAACGACAGCTCCGGCAACGGACTCAACGGCACGATCGTCGGCAACCTGACCTTTGGGGAAGGCCCGGCCGGCTACGGCGCCGCGATGATCTTCGCCAACGAAGCCTACGTTGACTGCGGCAACGATCCCAAGCTGGACATCACCGGTCCGATCTCCTTGTCCCTGTGGATCAGACCCGACGCCGACGACCCGGAGGGCAAAGGCACAGAGACGGCGCCGATGGCCAAGGCGACGAGTTCGGCGAATCCCCCTTGGAGCTGGCAGGTGCGGTACGGCTGGGGCAGCCCTCTGCCTTACATGGCGTTCACGTTCAACACCTCCCCGAGGGCCTGGGTCTACGTCGGTCAGAAGCTGGTGCAAGGCGAGTGGTCTCACATCGCCTGCTCGGCTGATGGCACAACGCTGAGATGTTACCTCGACGGCCAGGAAACCGATTCGACAGCCATGGGCGCGATCACCAGCAGTCCTACCTCCCTGCTGATCGGTTCGGACGGCTGGAGCAGCGACTGGATCGGCGGTATCGATGAGGTCGCAATCTACAACAGGGCTCTGTCCGCGGAAGAGATCCTGTACCTTGCCGGTTTCCGCCAGTAATTTCGTGTCTTTTCGGGGCCTATACGGATTCTCGCCGTATAGGCCCTTCTCTTGATGTAGTACAGCGGCTATGCCAATCCGGTGAGCAGGGTGGCACGGCCGAACTGGTTTGGCTGTGTCCTCCGAATGGGCGAGATCGAATGAAAGAGCACAGTCAAACGGAGTTTGACCGTGGCGCCCAGTCCACCGAATTAGGGTGGACGCAGTAGTAGCGTGTATCTTTTTGCACTCGCCCCCCCCGCCGGGAGCAGCGGATCAGAGGGCGTAGATGTTGCGGCGGCAGTGCTCGATGTTTTCCCAAACCGCAGGGCTTTTGACCGTTTCTTCGACGGTCACATCGACCGAGCGGCCGAAGACCTGCTCGAGCCCCTCCTTGAGGTCGAAGAAGCGGTTGAAGAGTTGGCCGCCGTCATGTTGGAATTGGACGAGGACGTCAACCTCGGCTTCGCCGGAACAATCGCCGGACGCGGCCGGACCGATGATGTCCAATCGACTGACCTTGGTTTGACGACAGATCTCCACGATTCTCAGCTTGAGCGGCTCGACATCGAACATACTGCCACCTCGGATCGTCTGTGTGGATCACCCCTCGCCGGCGGGCCACGGTGTCCACCGCCGACTGTTTCTCTGTCTGAGAGCATTATCCGACAATTCGCGCGGCAAGTCAACAACGATGACGATGCATAGGAAAAAGCCGAGGAGGGCAAAAAAGAGCCCGGAAGGCCGGGCTCGTGCGTCGTCGAAATCGAGGAGCTAGACCTCGTCGCGGAGAACGAAGGGCTCGCGATAGGAGCATTTGATGAACGGGTTCGCCCGTTCAGCGTTGTCGCCGACGAATCGCTCGGTCTTGCGGTCGTAGGTGAGCGCGGGGCCGAGGACGAAGGGCTTCTGGAGCAGGTTGACGTTGTTGCCGTCGAGCTGCTTGAGGACGGCGTAGAGGGTGTCCGCGGCGTCTTCGTGGGAGCGCATGGCCTCGCGGACCTCGTCGACGGGGGCCGCTTTGCCCGCCCGCCAGGCGACGTTGGCCTGGTGGCAGATGGTGGTGCCGTAGTGGCCGACTTCGATCTCGGCGGCGAGGTCCTCGCGCCGGCCGCTGCGGATGGCGTTGATGAAGTTGTTGGAGTGGCCGGAGCCGCCGGTGCCTTTGTATTGATAGACGCGTTTGCCGTCGTTGTCGTGGAACCAGCCGCCGCCGCGGGAGATGCGGACGGAGCCGCCTTCGCACTGGATATAGTTGCCGCCGCGGGCGCCCTGGTAGAGGGCCCCTTGCTGACCGCCGCGATTCGCAGGGTCCGGCAGGTTGCGGATGTCGACGACCAGGGGTAGGCCGTCGTAATCCATTAGCGCGAAGTGCACGTTCGGCGTCTGGCCGTCGTCGTCCCAGGCGAACCGGTTGCCCGCCGCGACGACCTTCGTCGGCACGTCCGTCCACCCCAGCATGTGCCGCACATCATCCAGATAGTGGATCCCCCAGTTCGCCATCTCCCCATCCCCCCATGCCCACTGCCAGTGCCAATCATAGTGAAAGCTTTTTCGCATGACGGGAGTCATGGGGGCCGGGCCGCACCAGAGGTTGTAGTCGATGCCGGCGGGGACGGGCGTGGGCTCCGTGACTTTGCCGATGGTCGCGCGGGCGTGGAGCACCGAGCAGTGGATCCACTGGACCTTGCCGTACTTGCCCGCCTGGATGTCGCGGCCCGCCTCCTGCACCGCCGGGCACGACCGATGCTGCGTCCCCGCCTGCACGATCCGGTTGTATTTGCGGGCCGCCTCGACCATCTTGCGCCCCTCCCAGATCGCATGGCTCACCGGCTTCTCCACGTACACATGCTTGCCCGCCTGGCACGCCCACACCGTCATCAGCGAGTGCCAGTGGTTCGGCGCCGCGATCACCAGCGCGTCCACGTCCTTGCGGTCCAGCACCTCCCGCACGTCCGCGTACCCCTGGATCTCCCCGTCCCCCACGTTGTATTTCTTCTTGAACCCCGCCACACCCTGCTCGAGCACCTGCTTGTCCGGGTCGCACAGGGCCACCACCTTCACCCCCTCGATCTCGTTGAAGTCGTTGACGTGCGCCCCGCCCCGGCTGCGAATCCCCGCCACCGCGACGCGAATCTGCTCATTGGCCCCCAGCACGCTCGGCGTCAGGCCGAACGAAGACAACGCCGCATACGTTCCGGCCGTCGCGGCCGCCGTGCTCTTCAAAAACCCCCGGCGATTCATCGAACTCATCATCTGCTCCTTTCGCGAATTCCTACTCTGCTGCCACACGGCGCCCGCGAGCAGGCCCGGGACGCCCATCGAACCGCCATTGTAGCAGCCTCCCGGCGCCCTGTCCAAATCTGGAAGTCCCAAGTGTGAAGTTTGAAGTGTGAAGTCAGATGCCGCCGGCCAGCCGGCCGCAGTACCCCGTGGCTCGTGACCCGGGAGGCGACCCGTAGAAGTATGGACGCGTATATGCGTGTAAGCGTCAGGACAAGCGAAGCAAAGCCGCCGCCACATCCACATCCTGTGATCGCCGCCCCCGCCAGCGGGTGAGTCCGTGGAAGCGTACAAGCGTAGAAGCGTGGATGCGGAAAGTCTATCACATCCCCTCGTAGGGGCGACGGGCCCCCAAACGCGGAAGTCTGCGTTTGGGAACCCGGCGCATGCGTCGCCCGCTCGGCCGATTGTCTCCTCGCCTTCCCCTACTCGCCCGCCAGCAGCAGGCCGTCACCCGATCTGGTCGGCTCGGCTTCCACTTCGCGGTCCTGCCGCGGCGTCGCGCGTTGCCCCCCTCGCGGCTGCAAGAGGATCACCGCCGCATACGCCGCGGCGCTGGCGGCCATGATCACAATCGACCGAATCAAGGTCGCGTAGCTGATCTTGCCCGCCGCCGAACTGCTGAAACAGCCGCAACTGATGTCCAGGTGCCGCCACAGAGCGGAAGCCAGCACGAACGTGAACATCGCTCCCATCGCCATG
>CALMMH010000976.1 GCA_937868145.1 uncultured Phycisphaerales bacterium | reverse complement strand
CAAGAGGCCCGCCCCGAGGTATTGCACGTTCTCCACGATCCACTGGTATCGCTCTTCGCGATCGAACTGTTTCTTGACGTCTTCGAGTGACGGCGGCAGTCGGTCTTCGTTTTCATTGGCGTAGGACCGCAGAACCCGTCCCAGCCGATTGAGGTACAGTTCCGACGTGCCGCGCTCGAACAATTCGGCGTTCTTCTGCTTCACAGTCTCGATTCCGCCGGTCAGGCCGTACTGCGCGAACTTCTCGGGCTCGACGAACGCGATGTGCGTGTCGAGGAACAACGCGATAGTTCCCTTGCCTGTGGCCAGCAGCGTTTTGTCGTAGGCCGTCAGGACCGTGGGAGGATTCGACACCGAACATCCGGCTCCGAGGTACTCCACATTCGCCAGGTACCACTGGTACTGTTCCTCGCTGTCCGCGTATTCTTTGATCTCTTCGAGCGATTGGGGCATCCAGTCGTCGTGCTTGCTGGCATAGAGCAGCACGCTTCGCCCGAGACGGTTGAACCAGTTCGCCGATCGCAAGAGCCGGGCCGATTCCGGATCTTCCTGCACGTCGGCCTGAGCCTGGCCGGGCGTGTTCTCCTGCGTCATCCTATAGCGAAATTCTACCGTTCGTGCGGTCCGATCCGCTCCGAGCATCTGGAGGATTCCCACGCCGCCTTCTCGAGTCTTGAAGGGATAAACGTACTGGTACTGGCCATCCTCATACAGAATCGGGTCCCGGCTCTGGTGTGCCGCGCCGCCCAGGCTCATGAGGCCTCGGAGTTCCATGGCGCTGGGTTGGGCCCACAGGCCGGGCTCCAGTTCCTGGAAAGCCAGTTCCACGCCGGCCAGACCTGCGCCGTCTTCGGAGATCCTGGCGATTGCGTCGACCCCGTTCTGCTGGAGCCAATCGAGGAAACCCTCCGGCGCAAGGGCCAGCGTCTCGCGAGGGATCGTCACCGTTCGACCGGTGTCGAAGTCGATCGCGCAAGGCTGCGTCGTCGCGTTGTCCGGATCGACGCAGGCGAGCGTTGCGGTCTGCACGGGAGCGTAGACCCAAAGCGATGTGTTCTCCACACGCCACAGAAGCGATGCCCGGCTCTGGTCGTAGGAGCGGATCCGTACGATGGCCAGGTTCCCTTCGCTGGTCAACACGGCCGCATACGGGCTCTGGCGGGCCGACACGCTGGTCGCGTCGCTTTCCTGTATTTTACCCAGGCTGGAGATCGCCCATGTCACTGCCTCGTCCCACTCCGCTTCCTTCCATGGCAGCGCACGCAGCCGCAGGGACGAGCCCGGCATGATCCTCAGCGTGCCGCCGGCCTCGGCGTCCCAGGTCACGTCGAAATCCTCCGCCTGGGCCTGGCGAAGGGGAATCGCGCCCTTGGGGTCCAGATCCAGTGCCGTGTTGGCCCGAATCTCGGCGCTATAGGCGTTGATCTTCGCGGCCTTGTCCGGCCGAAGCGTTTCCACACCCACGGCCAGGGCGGCGATCAGGACCACCGCTGCGAGGGCCGGTTTGACAAATCTCGTTCTCATAAGGACTCTCCATAGGCAGGGGGCCTGCGACTGTCCCGCGTCCTGCGAGGAATGCAGTCTCTCGGCGACGTCCTGCCATATCCGCCGACGCGTGGCGTCGGTCGCTCCGCAATTGGCTTGTCGAATCGCATGTTGTATCGGATCTGACGGTCTCATGTCACAATCTCCCGTTCAGGATCGACCGCAGTTTTTCGATGCCCCGCCGGTATCTCGCCTGCACGGCGACGTACGAGGCGTTCTGGATTTCCGCAATCCGGCGGAACCTCATCCCGGCCTTGACGCGAAGCACGATGGCTTCCCGCTGCTCCTCGGGGAGCTGGGCGAGGGCTTCGTAGATCCGCCGGGCCTCTTCGGTGCAGATGATCCCATTCTCCGGCGGATCGGATTGAGGCTCCGGCCCGGGCATTTCTCGATGTCGCTTGGCCGCCCGAAGCCGGTCCTTCGCCCGGTTCGCGACGCAGGTCGCCAGATAATGCTTCAGGTTGCCGGAGAGCCGGAACGTGTCCGCGGACTGGGCCAGCGAGACGAAGACGTCGTGCACGACGTCCTGGGCCGCGTGGCTGTCGTTCAGAAACGCCATCGCCACGCTGAGCAGGTAGTCGAGGTACTTTTCGTACATGCGGCGGAGGGCGTCCTCGCCGCCGAGCTTGAACCGAAGCTTCAGGATTTCGTCTTCAATCATTGGTCGCCGGTTCCCTGGAACGATCGTTCTCTACCATTATCACGCCGCCGACCTCCATTCCAATACAGGAAATCTTCGTTCTCTGCGGCCCTTCGCCCAAGAGAAAAGGCCGACGGCTGCCCGTCGGCCTCTGCATCGGTACAGGACATGGGCGAAAGAACGCCCTCCGGTGTGTCGATCTCCTACTGGACCCTGTCCGGAGGGACAGTCTCAACTGCCTCGGGTGCGGGAGTATCCATGATACTCTTCGCCTGTCTAGCGAAATCTTCGTATAGCCGTTTGTCGCCTCGAACACGTCGGGCGAGTCTCAAGAGATTCTCATAGCTCATGGAGACCGGAGCATTTGGATCGTTCGACAGTTCCCGAAACGCTTCAGAGAGATATTGTGCAAACGCCTCCGGAGTGACGGGTACGTTGATCAAGAAGCTGCCTACCGTCGGTGTAGAGTCTTCGTTGCTCTTGACGACTCCGACGATATTCTGATTCCTTGATTCCTGGTTTGGGGTCGCCTCTTGCGGCACATAGAGGGCCCATTCATACGTCCGATCTCCTTTGCTCGTGCATATCAGATGCCGTCCTACGGCGGGGACCATTGTGGCGGGGGCATTCTCGTCCCAATAGGTCACCGACCCGTAGCGCTGTGCTCCCGGTACAAATACAAGTCCGAGGACCGAGAGGGGGAGCTGCGGCAAGGGACCTCCCCAAGTCAAACCTGCATAGACCTTGTTCGGATCGATCTGCGTTTTTCCTCCGACGACCGTCCAGATGGCGACGATGCTTCCGTCTTCCAGTGCGAGGCACGGCAGAGCGCTCAACTCGGAGCCCTGACGCGTCCGATGCAGCAGGAAATCACGTCTCAGGATATCCGCGGTTTCCTTGGTGTTCTCCAGGGTGTAGCCGACCGGGGGTTCGGTGGCGAACGTGCCTGCAGGTGGTTCCTGGTTGATCCCGAGTTTGTCTGTCTCCGATCCGAGAAGCCAGTCCGAGGGGCCTTCGCGGCTCCACCGCCTTGTTCGCCCGATTTCGCCGGTGTCTGGAGAGACCCAGATATCATATCGCACACGGATTTCAGACTTGAAGGGGATTCGCCACTCCCTTCGCCAGACGTCGTACGATTGCCCGTCGATCGAGTCCTTGCCGATCCTTGTGTAACGATTCAGATATCGCGAGACATCGGGAAGGGCCGTGTTCACGGCCAGATCGGCCATCTGGAGTTTGTGAAACTCCTGCTCCCACGATAGCAGTCTCTCGAATCGAACGGTTTGTTTCTGGTGATCTATCTTCATGAGGTACTGCCCATCGCGCACCGTTGTGGTCTTCTCCCTATAGGTGTCAGGTGAATTGTACGTTTTGGGATAGGCGCCGTCGTGATGCCTGTGTTCTCTCCCTTGTTCGAGGTCATACCAATACTCGAAAACCCTGTTTTTGTACATCGTCGTGCGGATATGGATCGTCCTGGCTTGACTAACGGCAGCAATCGCGTCGGACAATGCGTACGCCTTATTGGCTACATCGAACCGTTGCCAGAGAACCAGGGTTGTCACGAGGACAACCACGGCAGCCACTCTCGTCAGAGGGTTTCGAAACACCACTTTCAACGGACTCCTGCGAGTTGTATCCGCCGCGGGTTTGTTGCGGGCCGTCAACATATCGGCCCAGAGGGCTTTGTCCATTTCGGGATTGGCTTCAAAGGAAGCCGTTTTGACCCATCGTTCTGCCTCGTCCGTCGATTTCATGTCACAGTCTCCCATTCAGGATCGACCGCAATTTTTCGATTCCGTGTCGGTATCGGCCTCGCACCGTCGTCAGCGGCACGCCCTGAAGCCGGGCGATCTCGCGGAGCTTCAGTTGCCCGTTCAGGTGCAGGGCGATGGTTTCCCGCTGTTCGTCCGGCAGTCGGGCCAGGGCGCGGGCGACTAGTCTCGACCGCTCGTCGGACAGAATCCTCCCATCCGGCGGGTCGAAATCCGACTCCAGGGGCATCTCCACATCGAGCGTTTGTCCCTGTCGCTTGCGGGCTCGCATCCGGTCGCGGACGCGGTTGACCACGCAGGTCGCCAGGTAGGCCCGCAGGCTGCCGTGGAGCCGGAATTGAGCTCCGGACTGGGCGAACGACACGAACACGTCGTGTACGACGTCCTCGGCCGTGGCCGCGTCGTTGATCATCGCCATCGCCAAGGTCAGCAGATAGTCGCGGTACTTCTCGTAGATCCGCCGCAGCGCATCGAGGCTGCCGGCCTTGAATCTCAGTTTGAGCAGCTCGTCTTCCATCATTCGCTAGCGTCGTACTCCCGGGACAACGATCTCGTCGATCCCTATTATCACGAGCGAACCCCCGGCGTGGGCACAAGAATCTTCAGATTCTTCTGTCATTTCAGCCCGAGAGGCAGGGCGAAATGGATTGTCGCGCAATGAAGAAGCCGGACGCAAGTGGGGTCCGGCTTCTGCGAGTCTGGATTTGCGATAGAAGGGCTCAGTCGTCGATCTGCCACCAGGCGCCGTCGAAGTCGTGCCATTGTGGGGTGGTGACGACCAGGTGGTTGTCGCTCTTTCGCTGGACGCACTCGGCCGCGGCGTGTCTGCCGTTCTGGCTGATTTCGACCCACCGCACATAGACCTTGGTCGGCTCGGTGATATTGATCGTGCCCAGGAAGAGCTGCCTGAGTTCTTCGGGGCTATTCACGCTCGCGACCGCCTGCTTGATCCGTTCGGCGTCCTCGGCCGAGCCGCCGAAGAGGTTTGGGTCGTACTGGGTCTGGCCTTTTCCGAGCTTGTAGAGGTAGTTCATGTTGTAGTTCGCGGCCCAGGCGGCCTTGTCACCGGTCTCGAAGGCTTTGATCATTGCTGCGATCCGCTGCCGAAGTGATTCAGGCAGGGCGGGGTCCTCGTTGAATCCATAGGGGGCTCTGTGTGCCGCCGCGACAACGCTTTGTCCCGACTTCAGTGTTGCGGCGCCATGAGAGTTGCGGACCTCAACGGCGCCCTCTGTGACCTCGACGCTTAGCATTCTCACTGGCCGCTGCGCATTCTCAGGCATGCCGTCGAGCAGATCCATAGCGAACTGGGTGCCGAGGGCCTTCACGGTGTCGCCATGGCGACTGGTGACGATGAATTCGCCATCGCCCTTGGCGACAGTGACCTCGATTCGGCCTGTGACGAGTTCGAAGCCTCGTCTGAACTGCAACTCCGGGGGAAACACGCGGATGCTGGCGCCCTCGGCCAACTTGACGCCGGAGCCGTCGGGGAAGGTGTGTGTCGTCGGGCCTGTGATTGTCTTGCTGACGTCTAGGCTGACGTTGAGAGCGCCTAGATTGTCCTTGGGGTTCTGGGTGAACTTGGCGATTCCAACGATGGCGGCGACTGCGATTACAGCCGCGGCCGCGAGTTTGACGAATGTGGCGTTCA
>CALMMH010000975.1 GCA_937868145.1 uncultured Phycisphaerales bacterium | reverse complement strand
CTTGCCGCAATTGACGCCGGTGGTCAAATGGCTGCTGATCGTCAACTTCGCGGTTTTCGTTCTCACCTTGCTCCCCCCGGTGGGAGAGTTCTTTTACAAGTGGTTTTCGGTGGATGCCGCCTCGTGGGGCAAGACGCTACAGGCGTGGCGGCTGGTCACGTACCAATTCCTCCATCATACGCCGGGGTTCTGGCACATCCTGCTCAACATGTTCGCTCTGTACATGCTGGGCCCTTCGCTGGAGCGATCCTGGGGCAGTCGTAAGTTTCTGCCGTTCTACCTGATCTGCGGGGCCTCCGGCGGAGTCATCTATCTCCTGTTGGCGGGCATCGGTTTTCTCCCCGCAGGCACCATGGTGGGGGCTTCGGGCGCGGTGTATGGACTGATGGCCGCCTGTGCGATCCTGTTCCCGCATTTCGTGGGTGTCCTGTTCATCTTCCCGGTGCCCATGCGGATGCTGGTGGTTCTGTTGGCGGTGATGTCGTTCTTGTCCGTGATTACCCGAGGCGACAACGCCGGCGGCCAGGCGGCTCACTTCACCGGCATGGCGGTAGGGGCGGCTTATGTCCTGTTGTCCCCGAGAGTGAGCAAATTCTCGATGAAGATGCGCGCGGGTTCCTGGGAGAAACGGCTCGAGGAAAGCCGCAAGCTGCAAGTCGAGGTGGATCGAATCCTGGCAAAGGTCCATCATTCCGGTCTGCACAGCCTGACCGGCGTCGAGAAGAGGACCCTCAAGCGGGCCACCCAGGAAGAGATCAAGCGGCATCAACTCTGAGCCACCGACTGAACTGCACAGTCTTCGAATCGGCAACTGCGATCGCCCTTATCGCAAATCGTCAATCGCAAATCGTCGATTCCTCGCCTAGTCCCACTTGAACTTGCCCTTGCTTCCGATCAGGGCCTCGACCCGCTGGCGGACGTTCTCCTGCTTGATCTGAAGGTCCTTGAACGTGGCGATGTCGTCTCTGCTTTCGGTAAGTTGCTTTTGCAGGTCCTCCAGGCGGGCGAGAAGCTGCCCATAGATGATCTCCTTGCGGCGGACGATCAGATCATACCGGCGGGCGACCACTTCCTGCAATTCGACGCCGATCTCCTGCTTCTTGGCCTCGGATTTTTCGTTGCGGTGCCGGGTGCACAGCTGCTCCAACTTCTTCTTCAGTGCGAGATCCTCTTTCAGGACGGCCCCCAACTCGGGGCTTGAATTCTCGCCGTCGAAGATGTAGGCGTACCGGTCCCACACGTTCTCGAAGGTGGTCAGGTAGAGCTGGGGATCTCTCTCCTTGAGTTTGGCCAGGGCTTGCTCTTCCGCGGGGTAGTTGACTTTGAGCCATTCCAGGAACCTGGCGTTTCGTTCCTGGCGGTGGGCCTCATAGCGTTCGCGGAAGATCTGGTCGATTTCAGGCCGGCCCGTCGTGCGCAGCTCCGTCATGAACCGGTGCGGGTCCTGTTGCCGAAGCTCGGTCAGTTCCTGGGCCCGGGTGGGGTCCCGCTGTTGAATCCCTTTCAGAACTCGGTCGATCTGCTCGTTGGACAGGCTCCGCTGCCATCCCTTGGGTTCGTCCTTCCAGATGTCATTCTGGGCCTGTTTCGGCTCGGCGGCCACCAGGCCCGCCGTCATGAATCCACCGACCAGCATGATCCCTGCCATGAACGCGGCCACGCGACGCAACTGCATTACTACCATCCTTTCCCAAACTCGGTCTCAATCGCGATCAGTTCCAGTTCGAGTTCGCCGACGGAATCCGTACATCGAGTCTCCGTCTCTTCCGCCTCGACCGCTCGCATCTGTGCCTCGATCTGGCGAATCTGCGACGTGAAATACGCCAAGTCAAGATCGTCCGCCGCGAGATCGTCGCTGTCCCATACGGCGGCGGGGATGATCGAGGCGAAACTGACGCCAGGCCGATTCGTCGCCGGGGGGGCATTGTACCGTCCGATCAGAACGGTCAGGACCACCGTCGCAGCGGCCGCCGCAGCGACACGGAAGATTCGAATCCGTCGGTGTCGGCGGGCTGCCGAGGCGATCATCAGGGCTTTGATGGTCGACACCATCTCTGGGGACGGCAGCGGCGCCGGATGGGTCTCCAGGATTCGTTCGGCGACGTTCACGTCCGCCTCCGCGCTGCAGGCCGCGGAGTCGTCCATGAACTGCCGGAGCAGTTTTGCCAGGTTTTCTCGTGCAGGATCTTTCATGGCATCCACCCTCTAATCCTCCATGAGCTCTCTTAGTTTCTTCAATCCTCGATGCAACTTCGACAGCGCAGTGCCGATCGGCTCGGACCGGTGTTCTGCAATTTCCTTGAAACTCATTTCCGAGTAAAACCGCAGCAGGATCAAGTCCCGTGTATCGGCATCCAACCGGCCCAAATGAACCTGGAGGCGATCGAGCCGCTCTTGGCCTTCGTCCGAACATCGGGACTCATTGAGGTCCGGCTCCCGTTCCACCTGCGTCCGATGCGTATCGAGGAGCTTGCGACGGCGCTGTTTGCCCCGGAGGTGGTCGTGAAAGATGTTCGAGGCGATTTTAAAGAGCCAGCTCTCGAAGGCGCCGCCCTTGTACGACCCGAATTTCTCGACGAGCTTGATAAACAACTCGCTCAGGAGCTCATCGCTGAGGTCCCGGTCGCCCGTGAGCCGATAAAAATAACCGTAGCAGCGGCCGGCGTACATGTCAACCACCTGCGCAAAGCTGTCAGCGTCCCCCGATTTACAGCCATCGATGATCCGGGCTAGTTCGACGCTTCTATCCATCTGCCACGTTTCACAACGAAAAGACGGTTGCCTACAAGAGTTTATTGCAGGGTTTGTCAAAATGAACCGCCACACATCCCACTGCCTGATGTCTGGCTTGGACCCCCACTCCGATGGTGCGGAATGACCCCGATGTCGATTCGATCGAATTCAGCGGATATTCCGTCCCCGTTGCACAGCGACGTCCTTCGATCCGAACGTCGACTCAAACGCACGGCCCGCGATCAGGGCGTCAAACCGGCCAGGTATCGTCTTTGCCTTCCTCTTCCTCCTCCTCGTCGGCCTTCCACCCGTCGGATTCCTCCATGTCGCTGATCTCTCGCTGGACGTATTTGAAGATCTTGTCCTGGAGGGGACCGAGCTTGCTTTGCCACTTCACCATGTTCTGGTAACTGCCCAGCAGCATGTCAAGCCGGATCAGTTGCCATTTGGCGATGCATTCGGGTTCTTTGATGGTGGAGAAGGGATCGCACCGGAACATCTTGCGTCCGTCCGGACCTTTTTCACAAAGCTCGCATTGATCGCACTGGATCATATTTTGTCCTTTACACGCACATTCCGCCTGTGCTAAACTGCATTATACGGGTCTGGACGTACCCGTAGCAATGATTTTAACCTAACGTTGGAGAAGTACATGGCCAAACCACGACGCAGAAGGAAGATTGGCAGCAAGAAACGACGGACTCGCTGGAAGATCCGACATAAGATCAGCTAAACCCGTTCCTTCGCAGGGCCGATCCTGCGAAGGTTTTCGACACTGGACGGCGGCCTCGATCGCCGGGTGCGCACGACGTAGATGAAGCATTTCCGCGTAGTCTTCAAGCCAGATGACCAGGAAATCTCGATCCACCAAGGCGCCACCCTTCTTGAGGCCGCCCGGCAAGCCGGCATCATTCTGACCACACCCTGCGGCGGCAAGGGCACCTGTGGAAAGTGTGTCCTGCGCCTGCATCCCTCCGAGCAGACCCTTCTCGCATGTCAGCACCGTGTGGAGAGCGACTTGACGGTGACGGTCCCGCCCGAGTCGCGTTTCTATGCGCATAAGATCCTGGAGCACGGCGTAGCCGTCGGCGATGGAATCCGGCCCACTGTGTACCAGCGGTATGAGCGAATCGCCGGCGCTGACGGGATCTTCGGCGTGGCCGTCGACATCGGCACTACTACAGTTGTAGCAAAACTCCTGGACATGAGGAACGGCCGGTGCCTCGATACTCAGGCTGTCCTCAACCCCCAGACCCGCTTCGGCGACGACGTCATCAGCCGGATCAACTACGCCCAGTCGGCCGAACGCCTGCGGGAGATCCAGCGGGTCATCATCGACTGCATCAACGAGCTGATCCACAGGCTCTGCCGGCAAACGGCGATCGCCATGTCGAGCATCTACGAAACCTCCGTCGTGGGCAACACCACGATGAACCACATTTTCCTGGGGTATCCCCTCGAACAGCTCGGACAGGCCCCGTATCGGGCATATTCCGTGGAGGCTCGCGACGTTCCACCCCCTGAGCTCGGCCTGGACATGCATCCGGCGGGCAACGTCCACTGCCTGGAGAACATCGCCGGCTTCGTGGGGGCCGATACGACGGCGGTGGCTCTGGCCGTGGACATGGACTCCATCCAGGATCGGACCCTGGTCGTGGACATCGGAACCAACGGTGAAATCGTCCTGGGAACCCGTGAGAGGCTCTATGCGGCAAGCTGCGCCGCCGGTCCGGCCCTGGAGGGGGCCCGCATCCAGTACGGCAGCAGGGCGGTCGATGGAGCGATCGAGGCGGTTGTGGTCGATGGAGACGTCTGCCTGGACGTCATCGGCGACATTGCACCGCGATCCATCTGCGGTAGCGGCCTGATCGATGCCGTGGCGGTGCTGCGGGATCTGGGCGTGGTCGACGCGACCGGTCGTTTTGCCAAGGGAGAGGGACTCCGAAACCTTCCGGCT
Organism: uncultured Phycisphaerales bacterium; assembly: GCA_937868145.1. Lineage (GTDB taxonomy): Bacteria > Planctomycetota > Phycisphaerae > Sedimentisphaerales > Anaerobacaceae > PLanc-01. Next base: position 4,464 of record CALMMH010000975.1, on the reverse strand, counting down.
CCGTTTGCCCGGCGACTGCGTGAAAGCGACGGCCAGCCCGCGTTCTGTCTGTCCAGCGACGGCCAGGCGGGCCCATCGAGCGTGATCCTGACCCAACGGGACATCCGCGAGGTGCAGCTCGCGAAGGGGGCGATCCTGGCCGGCATCCGCATTCTGATGAACAAAGTGGGCCTTGTGGATTCGGATCTCGACCGGGTCCTGCTGGCCGGGGCCTTCGGCAACTACATCCGGCCCGCCAGCGCCGTGCGGATCGGCCTGTTGCCCAACGTGCCTCTCGATCGAATCCAATCCGTCGGCAACGCCGCGGCCACAGGGGCCCAGATGACCTTGATCAGCGACGAGTGCCGGGAGAGGGCAGCCCTGCTGGCGAAGAGAATCGAGTACGTGGAGATCGCCCATGAGAAGGGCTTCTCCGACTATTTTGCGGAAGCGATGCTGCTGAGCCCGTGAGAGAGGCCTATGCGGGGCCGGCGGATTGCAGCAGGTAGACGAGATACGCGACGTAAACCGCCAGCAGAACGACGCCGCCGCGTCGTCGGATCGTGTGGCCGCCGACGAGAGCCGCCGATGCGAACAACACGCTGACCCCCACCAGGATCCAGAAATCCGCACCGCCGGCGAACCGTGCCGTGACGCGGAAGGGGCGGACGAGTCCCGCGATCCCCGTCACGAACAAGACGTTGAAGATGTTCGAGCCGACAAGATTCCCGACCGAGATGTCGTGATGGCCCTTGACCGCCGCGACGACGCACGTCACCAACTCGGGCAACGAGGTGCCCACGGCGATGATGGTCGAGCCGATCACGGCGTCGCTCAGTCCGATCCGACTTCCGATGGCGACCGCTCCGGTGACAGCCGCTTTGGCGCCGACCGACAAACCGACCAGACCGATCGCGATCGACAGGACGTCTCGCGACACGGTGCGGGGCGGCTCGACCGCAGCGTGCAGTTCCTCGACCCGGCCCTCCATTTCCGCTGTCCGGGCCGTGCGCACGGTATAGGCGACCAGGATTGTGAAGATCGACAACAGGACGACCGCGTCGATCCTCGACACCGTCAGATTGGCGACGACAGGCCACAGCAGCAATGTGGCGCCCAGCATGGCCGGGATCTCGCGACGGAGGGTCGCGGCTCGAACTTCCAGCGGGCGAATCAGGGCGACGATTCCGCCGATCATCGCGAGGTTGGCGATATTGGAGCCGTAGATGTTTCCGATGGCGATGTCGCCCTTGCCGGCAAGGCCTGCGGCGACCGCCGCGGCCACCTCCGGCGCCGAGGTGCCCATCGCTACGATGGTCAGGCCTGCGACAAGCTGACTGACGCCCATTCTTTCGGCCAGACCCACAGCCCCGCCGACCAGGAAATCGGCTCCTCTCCACAACAGGAGCAAGCCGACGATCAGGAATAGCGTCGCCCAAATCATGACATCACACCGTTTGTGGATTCGTCTCGATCATACATACGGCGTCTCCGGCGGAAAAAGAAAACGACCTGGTGTCGAGGGTGACACCAGGTCGAATCAGTTTTGAAAGAGGCTCAACTGACGAAATCAGATCCGTCCGACGATCACACAGGCGTTGTGTCCGCCGAAGCCGAAGGAGTTGCTCAGAGCCACGCCGACCTTGGCTTCCCGGGCCTTCAGAGGGACGTAATCCATCTTCAGGTCGCATCGCTCATCCGGGTTGTCGAGGTTGATCGTGGGAGGAATGAGCGAGTGGTTGATCGCCTTGATCGCTGCGATCAGCTCCACAGCGGCCGTAGCGCCCAGCATATGCCCCAGGCAGCTCTTGGTCGAGCTGATCGGAATCTTGTACGCCTGCTCTCCGAAGACGGTCTTAATGGCCGTGCTCTCGGCGATGTCGTTGAGCTCCGTGCTGGTCCCGTGGGCATTGATGTAGTCCACACCGTCGATGTTGACCTTGGCATCAGCCAACGCCAGTTTCATGGCCATCGCCGCGCCGGCGCCGTCGGGCAGCGGGGCGGTGATGTGATGGCCGTCGTCGGTGGCTGCATAACCCAGCAGCTCGCCGTAGATTCTGGCGCCGCGTTTTCGGGCGTGCTCGATCTCCTCGAGGACGAGAATGCCGGCGCCCTCGGCCAGGACGAAACCGTCGCGGTCGCGATCGAAAGGCCTGGACGCGGTGGTCGGGCTGTCATTCCGCGTGCTCAGCGAGCGAGCCGCACAGAAAGAACCCAGCCCGATGGGCGTGCAGGCCGCCTCGGACCCGCCGGTGACGATGGCGTCGCTGCGCCCGCTGGCGATGTTCCAGAACGCCTCGCCAATGGTGTGATTGCCCGAGGCGCAGGCGCTGGAGACGGCAAAACTCGGGCCTCGCAGCCCGAACTGGATGGCGATATTGCCGCTGGCGGCGTTCGACATGAGGCGAGGAACGCAGAAGGGCGACACCTTGCCCGGCCCCTTTTCCAGGAGGCGGACGTGCTGTTCCTCAATCTCCTTGATCCCGCCGATTCCCGTGCCGACGATGGCGCCGATCCGATAGGGATCTTCCTTGACGAAATCCAGCCCGCTGTCCTTGACGGCCTGAATGGCCGCCGCGACGGCGAACTCGCTGAAGCGGTCCATCCGTTTGGCTTCTCGCCTGTCGATGTACTTCGTCACATCGAAGTTCTTGATTTCGCCCGCGAAATGCACGGGATATGCGCTGGTGTCGAACGATTCGATCGTGGAAACCCCACTGCGACCTTCGCACAGCGCAGCAAAAAGCTCATCCACGGACTCAGACAGGGCGGTGATGCACCCCAAGCCCGTTATTACCACTCGGCGTCTATCCATTGACGTTATGCGCTTTCCTTCTTCTTGGTCTGGGCGATGTTGACGATGTACTCAACGGCGGCTCCGACGGTCTGGATCTTTTCAGCCTCCTCGTCGGGAATGCTCATGTCGAACTCGTCCTCGAACTCCATGACGAGCTCAACGGTGTCCAGAGAATCAGCATTCAAATCGTTGATGAAGGAGGTTTCACGAGTAATTTCGGATTTATCAACGCCCATCTGCTCGCTGATAATCTCGATCACCTTATTCTCAATCTGTTGAACATCCACGTCTTCGATACTCACTTGCGTATCCTCCTTAACAGAACAGGAATACTCACTGGGCCTTAATTGCAATTCCCTGGATAAACACGTACCACTACCACCCTCCAGATTTCGGCCGGTATATTACCGACTGGGGGGAATGCACACAACCTTTTTTTTCAGTTTTTACATGGCCATTCCGCCGTCGACGCACAAAACCTGTCCGGTAATGTAACCGGCGTCGTCGCCGGCGAGGAAGGCGACCGCGCGGGCGACGTCCTCGACATTCCCCCATCGCTTGACCGGAATGACCTCCATGGCGGCGTTCTTGACCAGGTCCGACAGGCCGGCGGTCATGTCCGTCTGGATGAAGCCGGGGGCGATGCAGTTGGCCGTTACGTTCTTCTTGCCGACCTCGCGGGCGATCGATTTGGTCATGCCGATCAGGCCCGCCTTGCTGGCGGCGTAGTTCGCCGAGCCGGCCTGGCCCATCACGCCCGCCACGGAGCTGATGTTGACGATCCGGCCGAACTTGTTGCGGATCATCGACCGGGCGGCCACGCGGGTGGCGGTGAACGCCGCTCGCAGGTTCACGTTCATGACCCTGTCGAAATCCTCGTCGTCCATCTGGATCATCAGCTTGTCGCGGGTGATCCCGGCGTTGTTCACCAGGATGCCGATGCCGCCGTGCTCCGAGGCCAGCGTTTCGAGGACCTCCGTCAGCTTGTCGCTCTTGGTGATGTCGACGCACCGCGTCAGAACCTCGTATCCGGCCTGTTTGGCCACCTGTTCAAGTTCCTTGAGCGTTTCTTCCTTGATGTCCAACGCCGCGACAATCCGGCCCTGCTTGAGCAGTTCGAGCACGATCGCACGACCGATGCCGCGGGCGCCGCCCGTCACAACTGCCAATCGTTTTTCCGTCATCCTCTGATCTCCAACTCCTGATTGAACAATATCTTACGACTTTCCAGCATCCTGCCGGGACAGGGCGACCGCGAGGTCGGTCGGTTGGTTATCCAACGACGGCTTTGACAGAAGCCAGGTCGCTGACGTTGGTCACTTTCGTCCTACGGCTGATACGTTTCATCAGGCCCGTCAGGACGCGTCCGGGCCCGATCTCATAGAATTCTTCGAATCCGTCGGCCAGCAACCGCTCCATGCACTTGTGCCAGAGGATCGCGCCGGTGAGCTGGCGGGTCAGGCCCGAGACGATCTCGTCGGCCGTCTGGTAGAATGCGCCGTTGATGTTGGCGATGGTCATGGTGGCTGTCGGCCAGGAGATTCGCGACTGCAGGAGCGCCTCTCGCAGGGCTTCGGCGGCGCTGGACATCAGCGTCGTGTGGAAACCGCCGGCCACTTCCAGGCGGACGGCTTTGGCGGCTCCGTACTTTGCGGCCAGGGCTTCGGCTCGCCCGCAGGCGCCGAGGC
>CALMMH010000974.1 GCA_937868145.1 uncultured Phycisphaerales bacterium | reverse complement strand
TTGCCGGAACTGTCGTTGGCGTTGCCGTCCATCGAGAAGAGCGCCACGAGGTTCGTCTTGCCCGGATCGGCCGGCGTGACGTACTCGGGGGTCTTCGGGTAGAGCCGAATGTCGTCGACGTACAGCGTGCCGGCGGCGCCGGAGCCCTCGATGCCGATCGTCAGCGACCGAACGCTGTTGACGCCGCTGACGGTGGACAGGTCGATGTTCCAGGCCTGCCAGATGCCCCGGGCCAGATTCGCCTGATCGCCGTCGTAGGCGATTTTCGTGTTGTTGATCTTGACGTACAGGTTGCCGCCGTTGCCGGCCGCGCCTGCGAAGTGGATCGCCAGACTCTTGACGCCGCGGGCGGTCCAATTCTGGGCCGGATCGAACGTCCGTTTGGCCTCCGAGAACGCGAAGGTCGTGTTGCCGTAGATCAGAGGCATGGACTGGCCGCCGCTGTGAACGATGGTCTTCTCGGCAAACGGCGATTCGTCGTAGCCGACCTGCGAGCCGCTGGCCTCGTCGGTCAGGCCGTCCACCCAGGTTTGATAGATTCGGTTGTCCTCGTCGTCGTAGCTCTCGAAGTCATCGACCACGGCGAACGCCCCGGTGGTAAAGCTCCAGACGTCGCCGGCCAGCGTGCCGCTGTCGCCGACCTCGTCCACCTTCCAGAAGTACTCGGTGTCCAGCAGCAGACCCGTGGGGGTGTAGCTGTGCCCATCCACGCTAACGCCGGAAACGGAGCCATTGGCGACCGCATCGCTGTCGGCGCCGATGGTGACGGTGTGTGAAGTCGCATCACGCCCGGGTCGCCAATTCAGGCCTGTTTCAACGCTCACGCCTGTCGTGTCGTCGGCCGGCTCGGGTCCGAACGCCTGCACCGGGACGTAGAAGAATCGCACTTCGGCCAAACCGGTCTGGGTGGCCATACCGCCCCAGTTGCTGTTGATCGTGATTTTGACGAATTTGGCCATCGCGCCGGCGAACTCGACCGTCGTGTTCGCGGCGTAGGTCGCCGCCGAAGTGGCCTTCGCAAATTCCGTGGCGCCTTCCAGCGTGGTCCACGTTTGGCCGTCGGCGGAGTACTCGATCGCAACGCTCTTGGCGCCGAAGCCCAGGAAGCTCTCGATCGCCTGGTTGGAGTTCCAGACCCACATCTCATCGAGCTTGTAGACCTTATCGAACTCGTACTGGATCCAGGCAGGCATGTCGCCCGTGGTCATCCACATCTGCGGCAGGTTCGTGCTGTGCTGGTCCGCGTCGTTGAGGCCGGAGCCGTTGATCGTGTTCTCAGGGCCCATGCTGGGCTGGAACGTGGAAGCCGTGGCGGTGATGGCCGTCAACTGATAGGAGTACGGCTCGACGGTGAAGCTCCAGGTCTTGCCCTTGAAGATCGTGTTGTCGGGGGCCGCATTGACCTCGTCGATTCGCCAATAGTAGGTCTGGCCGAATTCGAGCAGGCCTTCGGGATCGAAGGCGGCGTCCGCTTGACCCTCGCTGACGGCTGCGTCGGCGTCGTTGACATCCTCGAACGTCGTCCCGAAATACACATCGTGCGTCGCGGCGAACCGGCCCGCCGTCCAGCCCAGGATCACGTCCTGCGGGACGTCGGTCGCCTTGTCCGCCGGGACCGGCTCGCGGGCCCTGAAGGAACCGCCGGGGTCCATGAGATTTGCGATCTCGCGCTGCGACAACGCACGGTTGTAGATGCGGACGTCGTCCAGCATGCCGTTGAGGGGCTCGCCATCCGGGCTGCTCAGTCGGATCATGGTTCCCGCGGACAGAGTGCCCGAAGGCGTCAGAGCGGCGATTTCCACGCCGTTGAGGTACAGGCGCTGGGTGGTTCCGTCCCAGGTCCCCGCCACGTACTGCCATTCGGCTTCCTTGAGGACGTCGGCGACGTAGATGTGCGAGAACGAGCCGCCGATCGTGGCGTAGAAGTGCAGTCGGCCGTCGCTGTTCCTGCGAATGACCGCGACTTCGCCGCCGATCGTCACGTATCGCTCGACCGCGCTGACGAACGCGTCGTGCCACACCCAGGCGCCCAGCGTAATGGCGTTGCCGGTGAAGGTGTAGGCCGTGTCCCTGCCGTAACCGGTCCTGTGGAAGTGCACTGCGGTGCCCGACCAGCCCTGTTCCCACGTGGTGTTCACCAACGGAATATCGGGGCCGTTGCCGGAGGAATCCATCGCGGTTTCACCGGCGCCTTCATCGAACGTCCACCATCCCACGAGGCTCGGGTCGGATTGGGCCATCGCCGATCCGGCCGAGACCAGGATCAAAAGAGAAAGAAGCACAACACATGATCGCTTGAACATGACGCATCCTCCTTCTACCGCAGTGATACCTGCCAATCACTCCCGGCTACACGCCGAAAGCACTCTCCGCGGCGTGCTGCGACCACAGCGTGTGGCCCGCACGCGGCGGCGGACGAATCGGTTCGAATGTTCTTCGTTGAATCGAGGACGATGGCGAGGCTGTTTCTCCGCTCAGTTCTCTCCCAAACAACATGCATCGGAACAAACAGGAACGGCGTGGCATGACGAACCCTGCAAGGGATGTACTCGGCGTGCAACATGCTTCTCGGCCATATCCGCTCCTCGGTACACTTGGCGCCTGGCGCCGACGGCCAGTGGGAGACGCCAAGCGAAATTCTCTCACCCTATGCTACCGGACCGATCGGCGGGCGTCAACGAGTTTTTTCCCTGCGATCCGGGAGGGTTTCATTCATCGACCCTGATACTCCTTGACAGAAGCGGCCGACTGAGCTATACTTATCATCAGTATGGTTACTGTTCTGTAAGAGAAGTCACGTTCCGCGAATCGGTAGAGTCACAGGACGGCGTTCACCTCGTCGCCCTGTGCCGCGGTTGAGGTATGACTTCTCATTCCCCGATGCAATCTCCCAAATGAACAAGCTGCGCGAACGCGCAGATCCCGATGTATTCGCAGGACCGACGCGTGCGTCGCCCTGCAAGAAAGCACAGGAGATCCAGACAATGGACCCAAGAGAACAGACAGAGTTCTTTTACGAGATGTTCGACGCCTCACTGCCCCGGCTGGGCGCCGGAAACGAGGCTTGCACGATGCAGGCGATCGATACCCTTCTGCCGGCAATATCGCAGGGCAAGGGGAAAGCCGCCCATCGCCCGATGCGAATCCTGGACATCGGCTGCGGGAACGGCGCTCAAACCGTATGGCTGGCCCGCCGCGTCGACGGATCGATTCTGGCGACGGACACTCATCAACCCTACCTGGACGAATTGCGGCGGCGCGCCGCGGCGGCCGGCGTCACTTCGAAGATTCAGACTTCGTTGAGAGACATGCATGGCCTGAACGAAGACGACGGTCCTTTCGACCTCATCTGGTCGGAAGGGTCGATCTTTATCGTGGGCTTTCGCGAGGGTCTTGCCGCTTGGCGTTCACTCTTGTCGCCTGGCGGCGGCCTGGCGGTCAGCGACGTGGCGTGGGTGAGATCCGACCCGCCCGAGGAGTGCCGCAAGTTCTTCGATGAGGTGTATCCCGGCATGACGAGCGTCGCCGAGAACCTGGCCGCGATCGAGGCCTGCGGTTACGAGATCATCGGACATTTCACCGAGCCGGAATCGGCCTGGTGGGATCACTTCTATCGCCCGCTCGAAACAAGACTTCGCATCCTGCGGGAGAAGTACGCCGGAGATCCGCAACGACTGGCCGTGACCGACTCCATTCAAATGGAGATCGACATATACCGCAAGCACTCCGCCTATTACGGCAATCAGTTCTACCTGATGCGGCGTCGTTGAGTTCGCCCTGAAGGCTGACAACCCGCATGTTCTACATCGCAAGACCTCGCAGGAGACTCCTGCGGGGTCTTGGCGTTTCTACGGGATCGTCACAAATGGACACGACGCCGATGAGTACATACAAGAAGGGGCCATGCGAAGGATCGCACAGCCCCCAGGAAGTCAAAGGCCGTCAGGTAGGTCACAGCGTTCCGCGTCGGCGAATCCATCCGACGAGGCCCGTGCCCAGGACGCCGAGCAGGAGCGCGCCCGGGACGGGAATAGTCGGCGTCAACGAAACGCTGTAGTTCGCCTGTCCGCTTCCGCCGACTCCGGGAGTATCGGCGCTGTACGGACCGTACAAGCCGTTCAACTGGGCCGTGATACTGAGCGTATACTGGTCGGGCGCCAAGAAGAATGATTGATCGAACTGAGCATCGTCGCCAAGCGGCCAGTCTTCCCAACTCGCCACGTCGATGCTGAATAGCGTGCCGCCGGAACCGGATAATGTAACCAACACCGTGGAGTCTGTATAATCGGTGCCGCCGTAGTCTCCCCACGCATGGAGTTCGCCGGTGAAGATGAATTGCTGCGCGAGGGTCGTCTCAAACGACACATCGAAGAGCGACGACGCGGAATGCTGGTAGCTCTGATAGTGGTAGAAGGGACCGATAGCGGTCACAGATCCCGAGGCTGAAATCCCCTGTCCTCCCAGCGTCGAGGCCTGCTGGCCGGAGGCGAGTCATATTTCCACGGCAGCCCGGCCAAGATCACGCCCGGCATCCGGTTCAAGAC
>CALMMH010000973.1 GCA_937868145.1 uncultured Phycisphaerales bacterium | reverse complement strand
AGCAGCGGCTCCGCGGCTTCGGCGCCCACGTATTCCAGCCGGCCGGCGCCGCGGAACCGCCCCACCCACACGCCGAGGGCGAATCGGTAGTTGTGCCCGACAGCCCAGGCGTCTCTGCGGCCCGAACTGGTGCCGGTTTTCCACATGAACCACGGAAGATTGTCCCCGAATTCTTCGCTCATCGTTGCCGGGGTTCTCCGCCGCGAGGAAAGGATGTCGCTGATCGAGGCGCAGACTTGCGGCCTGAAGACTTGCACACTGTCGCTGGACTCCTCCGCGAACAACCGAGGCCGCCGCCGGACTCCCTGGCGAGCCAGGGTGGCGTATGCGTTGGTCAGGTCCAGCAGGTTCACTTCGATCCCGCCGACGGCCAGAGCCAGGCCGCCGCGTCTCTGCGCATCAGCCGGCAGATGAATTCCCGCAGTCTCGAGAGTCCCGCAACATCGGGCCAATCCCACCCCTTCGGCAACCAGGATCGCCGGGACATTCAGCGATCTGCGGAGGGCCTCGGCGACAGTGACTTCTTCCGCATGCGTCCGGTCGAAGTTCGCAGGCGTCCAGGCTCCGCGGGAGATCGGGACGTCATAGACGATGGATTCCGCGTTCAGCCGCTCCATTTCAAACGCTGCGGCATAGAGAAAGGGCTTCAAGGCCGAGCCGGGACTGCGCCGGGCGAGCACGCCGTTCACCTGGCCGTCCACCGGATCGGTCGGATCGCTTGAACCCACCATGGCGACGATCGCGGACTGCGCGACGTCGATGACCACCACCGCCAAATCGGTGCCGTCCGGCAGCGTCGCCAAATGGGAATCGGCCAGCCGTTCCACTTGGTCCTGAACGTCCAGATCGATGGTCGTCTGCCCGCCCGAAGGCCTGCGATGCAACGCCAGGAAACCCGCATGGAGGGCTCGACGTATACGCGGCGATTCGCAAACCGCGAGCGGGCAGGACATGGCCTCCGCATACTGCCGTTCGGCGATCACGCCGTCTTCGAGCATCCTGCGAAGGACCGCCCGCTGACGCACCACGGCAGCATCGGGATTTCTGTCCGGCCGGCAACGGCTCGGCGATTGCGGAAGACCCGCCAGCAGAGCCGCCTCCGCCAACGAGAGATCTCTCACATGCTTGTTGAAATACCTCAGTGAAGCGGCCTGGGCCCCTTGTATGTTGCCGCCGTACGGCGCGGCATTCAGATAGGTTTCGAGGATCTGCTCTTTGCTCAGGAGACGATTCAACTGCACCGCCCTGAAGGTCTCGATGACTTTGGCACGGCAGGTGCGAGGCCGGTTGTCCATCATGCGGCACACCTGCATGTCCAGCGTGCTGGCCCCGGACACGATGCGGCCTGCGCGTAAATTCTGCCCGACCGCACGCACAACGGCCCAGGCATCGACGCCGAGGTGGTCGCGGAACCGCTGGTCCTCCACAGCGATGGTGGCCTCGATCAGCCAAGGCGAGACCTCGGCCAGTGAAACCGGATATCGCCACTGCTCATCGGGTCCGACGAGGCTGAGCATGGTCCGCCCTTTTGCGTCGAACACGACGGGACTGGCGGACCACTGCTGCAGCCGTTCGATGGGGAACGGATACAGATGCCAAGCCACTGCAAAGACGATCACGCCGGCCGCCGTGAAGACAGCCGCCGCTTTCGTCAGGCATTTTAGGATGCGGAGCATTCTTCTCATGTCTGTTCACTCTACCGATCGCGAACAGTCACCTGTCCGGCCTTGCCAAGGCAGGCCACAGAGGGGTCGTACATGCAGGAGCCCTGGATGGGCGGCATCGCGAAAGTTCCGGCGCTGATCGCCCGAAGGGCGTACCGGTAGGTTCGAGGCTCGGAGTCCGCCGTGCAGAACAGCACGACGCGATCGTCCAGGAACTCCACGTGGTCCGGCTCCTCTTCAACGCCGTCTTCCGTTTCAGCAGAGGTGGCCAAACGCGGGTTCTCCACCTCCAACCCGCCGGGAAGCGCATCCACCACCGCGATGTTGTGGATCGTGGCTCCGTTCGTGTTTACGATGATCTCGATGCGAACGAGATCGCCGACCGCCAAGGCGTTCGCATCCACAGGGTTGCCCTCCCGATCCAGCCATCGCCGCTCGATGCGCAGGCCACGCTCGTAAGGCGTGACTCGATCAGCCTTCGCCAATCCCCGGCTTGTGGCGATCACGTAGAGCGTGCCCTGCCCCGTGGAGGAGATCAGAACAGGCTCAAGGACATTGGGGACCTCCAGCGACGCCGGCTCCTCATGAGTGAACGCCACTGCTTCAGCATTCCCGGCCTGTATCGTTCCGGAGAACTGCGGCTGGTCGGTGCTTGCCATCGCCTGATAGCGGGCCAACGCGGCAATCACCGCGGCGTTGTTCAGGGTCGTGCCCCATTGCCCATTGGATCGGGTCTTGTCCAAGCCCGCCGCCAGAGGAGCGACCATCGGATGGTTCGGCTCGATCTCCAGC
>CALMMH010000972.1 GCA_937868145.1 uncultured Phycisphaerales bacterium | reverse complement strand
CCGACGAGATAGCCGCCCAGCACGGCGCCGGAGGCGTTCAACGGCAGATAGTACTGCTCGTACGAATGCGGGCTGATGCAGCAGAAGGCCATGTCGAGGAACCACCAGATCCCGAACAGCAGCACGAACCGGCCGGGGTCGTCCGCGGCCTGGGTCTGCGGTTTCCCACGCTTGGTGCGAAGGAGAACAACGATCTTCGCTATGATGGCGCCGATGGCCAGGGCAATCGGCAGGATCAACACGCCCCAGTATCGGAACACCCGCCGCATCGCTTCGGCCCGTTCCTCAGGGCCGAGCAGCCGCCAGCTCTCGCTGACATAGGCGGGCAACAGCCTCAGGATGAAACCGTCGTCCTTCGCATCACTTACGTTCTGTTTGGTGTTCGATGCGGCTTGCCCCTCGTCATTCGACTTGGCCGGCTCCTGAGCCTGCCCGGTATCTGCGACATACCCCATCTCGACACCGGCAAGTTTGAACACCGGCGAGAGTGCGAAGGAGTACGGCCAGTAGTACAGCGGCGTATTCATGCTCGCGTACCAAGCACAGATCGGCGTCAAAGTAATTGCCGCGCCGCCCACGAACAGAAGAATGTCCTTGCCGACCTTCTTCCACGCGTAACGGTGCAGGATGGGCTCGGCCAAGACGAACAGTCCCACCGCCGTGATGGCGGAGACCCCCGTCTGCTTGAACAAAGGTCCGCCGATCAGCAGCGCGCCCGTCAGCAGAGCCCACCACCATTTGCCGGTGAGTCGGTACCAGACGAAGCTGCAAACGCCCATGATCATCAATGCGATCATGAACTGCTCTTTGACGTTGCCGAACTTGGCGATCACCGGCGCCGAGAGACAGACGGACGCAACGGTCACACTGATCACCGCAGCCAGACTCCCATAGAGCCGGCGAATCGTGACGAACAGAAAGGCGAACGCCGCGGCCTGGAAGAGCCCTTGAAGGATCTTCGAGCCGGTCTCGTTGTAGCCGGTGAGCGTCACACCGAGCATGTTCACCAGAAGCGTGCCGGCCTGGGCGCTGGGCTTCTCTTCGTAGCCGACGCGGGCTCCGGACAGGACATGCTGGGCCGAGTACACATATGACCCGCTGTCGAACGGGTCCGGCTGTTTGAGCTCGAAGTACTTGCCGAGAAGAAATGGAATGCCGGCCAAGACCACCAGTGCAATCGCCACGAGGGCTCGCCGCCTGCTGTCCGACAACCACGGGGTAGATCTGGCCGCGCGGGGGGTTGCAGGTTTCTTCCTTTGGGGGGCTGTGCTCATCTAAGGTCTCCGGGAGCCGATCGCAGAATCGTGAATCTGAAATCGCAAATCAAAAATCAAAAATCGAAAATCACACATCACGGGACTCCAGGACCTCCCTGATTACATACGTCGGCCGGTTCTGCGATTCGTGGTACGTTCGGACGAGCAACTCGGCGATCAGGCCCATCAAGATGAACTGCACCATCGTGATGATCAGCACGGCCGACAGCAGGAGCAGCGGATTGCCGCTCATGTCCGTCTTGAACGCCAGCTTCTGGTAAATGACAATCCCGCCGACGAGAACCGCCAGCAGCCCGGTGAAC
>CALMMH010000971.1 GCA_937868145.1 uncultured Phycisphaerales bacterium | reverse complement strand
ACCGCGGTTTATCTAGACGATGTACAACTCTCCGTCGTCCCGGTTCCCGGTGCTGCGATTCTCGGGGTCATCGGGCTGGCTTATTCCGCCCGGCGTCTCAGACGCCGGACCGCTGAATGAAAAAGAAATGGGACCCCTGGGAAAGTCACAAGGGTCCCGCATTCTGCTGTATCATTGTTGTGCGTCGAGACGTTACTCTGTAGCGGAGCGACCGTACTCGATGTCGTCGATGTAGATCGTGCCGGCGCCGCCGGAGGCGGGGTTGGTCTTGTTGCCGACGCCGATTGTCATCTTCTTGATCTTGGTCAGGGTGACGCCGGTGAATCCGTCGAGCGCGATCCGCCATTCCTGCCATTCGGTCGCGACAACGGCGTCCGTGCTTGTGCCCTGGATCGTCCGCGTATGTCCGGCGCTGTCTTCCAGTGTGACGTACAGCGTCTGCGGTGAGTTCTCCGCATTGCCGCGGACGTACAATCTCAGGCTGTCGGCGCCACCGGCCGTCCAATCCTGCGGCCCGTCGAAGGTTCGCGTGGCTTCGGAGTAGAAGGGCGAAGCCGCGTTGTCGTACGCCAGGGGCATCGACTGCCGGCCGCCGTGAACGATCGTCTGCTCGGCGAACGGGGAGTTCGTGTATCCGACCTGCGAGCCGCTGGCCTTGGAGGTCACGCCGTCGACCCAGGCCTGCCAGATCGTGGTCTCCGTGTCGATGTCGTCGTTGTAGCCCTCGAAGTCATCTACCGCCGCGTACTCCTCGGTCGTGAAACTCCAGACGTTGCCCGCATAAACGCCCGCGTCGCCCGTCTCATCGACTTTCCAGAAGTACTCCGTCGCGAAATCCAGAGGCTCCGGCGTGTAGCTGTGCTCTGCGACGGTCTCGCCCGGCACGGTCCCCTCGGCCACGGCGTTCTTGTCCGTGCCGATGTACACGGTGTGCGAGGTCGCCTGCCGGCCGGACCGCCAGGCCAGATCGGTGTTGACGCTCACGTCCGCAGCGCCGACCGCCGGCTCGGGCCTGTACGCCTGCACGGGCAGATAGAGGAACCGCACCTCGCTCAGGCTGGTCTGCCGCATGACATCGCTCCAACTGCCGTCGATCGTCAGCTTCACGTACTTGGCCGCAGCGTTGTGGAAGGCGACCGTCGTATTGGCCGTGTAGCTCGGCGTTCCGGTCGCCTGGGCGAACTCCGACACGCCCTCCAGGGCCGTCCACGTCTGGCCGTCAACGGAGTACTCGACCGTCACGTTTCTGGCCCCGAGCCCGAGGATGTTCTCGATCAACTGGTTCGAGTTCCAGACCTGCATCTCGTGCAGCGTGTAGACGGCGTCGAATTCGAACTGAATCCAGGCGGGCAGGCTGTCCGTGCTCACCCACATGTCCGAGGGTTCGGTCGAATGCTGATCCAGATCGTCGAGACCGGAGCCGTTGATCGTATTCTCGGGTCCCATGCCGGGCTGGGCGCTGGATGCGGTGGCCGTCACGCCGGTGATCGGGAAGGCGTACGGCTCGATGGTGAAGCTCCAGACCGTGCCCTTGACGATCGGGTTCTCGGAAGCGGCGTTGACTTCATCGATTCGCCAGTAGTAGGTCGCGCCGAACTCCAGCGGAGCGGTCGGAACGTAGCCGGCGTCGGCCTGATCCTGGCTGATGAGAACGCCTCTCGGATCAACCCGGCCGGCGTCGTTGACGTCATCGAAGACCGTCCCGAGGTACACGTCGTGCGTGACCGCGTACCTGCCCGCGGCCCAGCTCAGGGCGGCGTCAGGAGCCACGTCGGTCGCAGTGTCTTCGGGACTGGGGGCGAACGCCAGAGCCGGATCCGTCAGGCCCAGCAGGGTCTCCTGAATCTCCGCGACGGTCAGCACGCGATCGTAGAGCTGGACGTCGTCGATAAGTCCGTCGTACCATTCGGGCACGCGGTCGGCGCGGTCCGGCCTCTGGAACGTGCCGATGAGTGTGTCGCCTTGCGTTCCGGAGAAATACGTGGCGCTGCCTTCGGCCACGACCTTGCCGTTGACATAGACCCGTCGGGTCTGCCCGGCCAGGTCGTATACGAACGCCAGATGACACCATGTGTTCGCCTGAATGACGCTCGCCGGCGTGTCGAGGTCGTTCGAATAGAAGCCCATGCGAACGGTTCCGTTTGCCGAGAGGCGGTAGTGCAGAGCCTGGTTCGCGCTGCTGGCCTGGTATTGCGAGAAGACCGACTGCGAATCGCCCGACAGCGACGGATTGATCCACATCACGTGCGTGAAGCTGCGGTTGTCGAAGGGGATGTGGGGACACCGCACAAGAGCGTTGCTGCCGTTGAACTCCAGGGCCCTGTACAGCGTGCCCACGGTCCAGAGGGCGCCGCCTTCGATGACCCCGTCGTTTCCGTTGCCGCTGCGGTCTTTGGCGATCGTTCCCTGGCCCTCGTCGAGCGGCCAGTACGCCACCAGGCCTTCCGGGTTGGCCCTCGTCGACCAGGCCGGCGTCAGAATGAGAAGGGAAAGAAGCACCAGAAGCGATTGCTTGAACATGACACATCCTCCTTCAAAGTGGTTTCGTGACGGGTCATCACACGCACCATGTTATGCGGACACGCCTCAGCGTCAATAGACCATGATACTCGCGATGGAGGGTAAAAGCAAGGTGTTGGAGCGCGTTATCGCCGTGATAATTCCCGATTGGATCCGCAATAGGGGGCACACCCGATCGGCAACGATCACATCCGTTGGGCGGCTGTCGCCGATTCAGTACTGGACTTTGTCCCCTCCTTGGAGCCGAATCCAGGTGGTGAAGGTCTCTCCATTTTCCTGGAGCAGGATCACGCGGCCGCCTCGTGGAAAACCGTCTCGGCCGTAGGTGTCAATGCCCGTGGCCCGGCCGTAGATCAGTCGGATGCCGCGGAATTGGGCCTCGTAGTCGCTCACGTGATCGTGTCCGACAAAGACGCCTTTCACGTCGCCGCGCTCGAGCATGGCCGCGAACAGTCCTGAATTGATCCGGGGACAGGCGACGCCTTCGTGTCGATGCCCGACGACGTCGGCCTGCCCGTCGGTCAGGGCGTATTCGTATTCCAGGAGCGGGATGTGAAAGAATGCCAGGGCCGGGTAGGGTGTGCCGCTTCGCTCCTGGGCCAGGGTTTTGGAGGTTCGGCTGTACCAGGCGATCTGATCGGTGTGGATCCAATCGTAGGAGCCGAGTTCCTTTTTGCCCGCATAGGCGTTGGAGTCGAGCATGTAGAGGACCCACTTCTTCTGGGTTCCCTCGGCGTTGTAGACGGGCAGACAGTAGTTGCTGGCCCCGAAGATGTCCTCCGGTCCCATCTTTGAAACGGAACAGGGTTGGCGGACGAACATCTCCATCAAGCCTCGCCGGTCCTTGGGCTTGTTGACGTCCTTGGGCCACTCGTCGTCGTGGTTGCCCAGGGCCAAGGCCCACGGGATCTTCCGCTCGGCCATCGGGCCGGCGGCCAGCGTGACGGTTTCCTGCCGCTTGGCGGCCCCGGAGAGAGTGTCGCCGGTCAGAACGACCAAGTGAGGTTTTTCGACGTCCAGGATCTCGCCGATCAGGGCCAGCGTCTGATGGTCCTTGTCGCCGCCTTCATGAAGGTGCAGATCGGTAAACTGGACGATTTTGAATCGGCCGGCAGGATCGAATTTCAATTGAATCTCCTCGGAAAATGCCGTGTTCGTGGCGAACAGAACCGCGGCAAGGGACATCATGGTTCCGAGCAGGATCGACCCCCGGCGTATTCCGATCATCGCATTTTCCCTTTCTCTGATTGTCATGTCACCCGCGTGCCCGCAACCGGGCGAGAGCCTACAATAGTAGCCGGTTGGCCGGGACGCGGTCAAGCCTTCAAACGCAGTTCGGAGTGCCTCGCCGTTCCGGGGGCAGCGCCGACCGACCCTAAAACTCGCGATGGAGGATAAAGGCAACGTGTTGGAGGCGTGTTAGCGCCGTGATAATTCCCGATTGGATCTGAAAGAGGGACTCACACCCCGCTGCGGCCGGGTGGCTTCTTGACCCATGCGTTTCTTGCGAGCGACGAGATACGACTCATCACCCCGTTCGTAGTGACGCCGCGAGGCGTTATCCGTGCAGAAGCCTCCTCACGCAGAGACGCGAAGTCGCAGAGGAGACACGCAGGATGAATCTCGCCGAGTTTGGTGTGATGTCCCCGGAACTCGCGACAATGCAGCGAGCCGCTATTCTCCGGTTCTTCTATCGTCGACACGAGCGGAGCCGATCCGCCGGGCACGGATGGATGCGCCGCCCTTGAGGGTGAACACGTCGCGCGCGCCCACATTGCCGATGACGACCCAGTAGTTGATGTCGGCGGCGCCGAGATTGTTGGGATCGTTGACATCGCTCGCCGTCTCCTGCCAGGCGTTCGTGGCGTCCGTCTGGTTCGGCCCGGGACGTTCGATATCCAATTGCTCGATGGAGAAGCCGTGCGCGCCCGTCACCGTCACGGTGTTCTTGTTTCGGCACGAGCAGACCCGCGCGAAATAAGAGGCGTGATGAGCGAAGCCGAAGTTCAGTCCGTTGATGTTGCTTCCGAGGACGATGTTGTCGCCGTCCGTGTGCTCGTTGACCACGATTCCATCGTGATAACCGGTCACGGTCACATTCCGCAGGACCGTCCACGCGGCGTTGTTGACGGCCGGCGTGATCAGGCCGCTGGCGCCGCGAGTGGGTTCGGAAGCCCGCACGTTGTAGACGTCCGTATTGATGAAGACGTTCTCCAGCTTGCATTGCAGGGCGTGTTGCAGGTCGATCCCGCCGATGCCGGGATTGTCATAGGTTCGAACGTCCAGATTTCGGATCACGACGCTGACCGCCGAGAAACCCCCGTACAGTGAGTCGGTTGACCGGCCGGCGGAGATGACCGCGGGGCCTGTTTGGGCCAGACACTTCACGATCGTGGCGTCGTCGCGCAGCGGGAAGGAACCGATGGTGCCGAAGACGTGAGTGGGCTCGCGCTGGCCCGCGATCTCCACGGTGATCCAACTCGTGACGGGTCTCGAAACCGGGGGGATGATGATCCTGCCGCGATAGACGCCGGTCGGCAGATGCATCCGTCCGCCTCCGGCTTCGATGATCGCCTTGAGGCACGCGGAAAACGCTGCGGTGTTGTCGGTTGCGTCGTCGCCGACCGCGCCGTAGTCAAGCACATTGAATACTCGTAGCTGCCGGGCACGCTCTTTCGCGTTCTCGTTGGCGACAGGATCCGCTCGCGCCGTTTTGACGACCGCAAGGCAGCAGCACAACATCGTCCATGTGATTATCATTCTCATGAGTCCGCTCCGGGAATTCGGGGACGCCATATTCATCTCCCTCGTCGGCATCAGTTGATCGTCTACACGCACTCGGTTCCACTTAAGGAAGCTGGTACCGTCACGGCCTAACGACACAACATAGCCTGCGGATACCCATCTCGTCAACGTGGTGTCTATGCGTTGACATGGATTCGGCATCGGCCCCGCGCCGCCGCATGTCGAAGCTTCCACACGACTTCGCCCGAGATGGAAGAGTTCGACCGGCGGCGCCGTCCAACTCGCCACCGACACAAAGACGCCATGAAGTGCAAACGAAGGGCTGACCGTCAAAGTCCTGTCCGGGGGTGTTGGGGAATTCCCGCCGAAGGATGTCGGGATCGACTCGCACGTTGAGATCCTGCGCTCCGTGCATCAGTCCTGGGAATTCGGCAATCTGTGTGGTTCCCCGACACGGAAAAAGTGACGCTCCGGTGAAAACGACGGACTTGCCCACGAGGGTTCTTTCGGGTACACTGATCGAGGATAGGGCAAGACTGAAGGCATTGCAGGATCGGCGTCATCGTCATTGCGGTGACTTGGAAGGGGCGTGGAAGATGAGGAAGAGACAGCCCGGGGCCTTTACGCTGATCGAATTGCTTGTCGTGGTCTCCGTTCTCGCCATTCTGATGGCAGTCCTGTTGCCCGCACTCAGCAGGGTGAGGAAGAGCGGTTGGCGGACCTTCTGTGCGAACAACGAACGGCAGTGGGGAGTTGCTCTGTACCTGTACGCCTCAGACCACGAGAACTACTTTCCCGACAACACGGACGGTTACGATATCAGTTGGATGGGAGTCAGGATGGCGGCCTTCTGGAAACGATACCTCGTCGAATCCCAGAAGACCGAAGACGTCAAGGAGCGGTCGCACGTCTTGTTCTGTCCCACCGATAAATGGCATCGGCTGGCGGACCTGTGGCGAAACAGCGATGCGCAGGCCGACACGAAACCGGTCCTCACCGGCTATTTCTACCTGCCGCACCGGGACGTGACCAAGAGCTGGGAATACAACTGCAACGGCATCAAGGCATGGCACTCACGCAAGAAACTGGGAGGCAAATGCCACGCGGCGCCGGTGATGAGCGATCGGTTGCAGGGGGTCGGAACGTGGTCTCTCGCCGACAACACGGGCAACGTGACGTGGGACACGGCCAATACGGACGGGACAGTGGTCCCTTCCGCGACTCACCCCAAGCCCGGCGACGGCGCGCCGGAGGTGAGGATCAGCACCACCATCCGCACGTCGATGCCGTCGGCCTTGAAGG
>CALMMH010000970.1 GCA_937868145.1 uncultured Phycisphaerales bacterium | reverse complement strand
CGGCTCGTATTGCAGGAAGATCCAGGGGAAGATGTACTACTTCGGCAAGGGCAGACCGGAGACCCTGAAGCGGCACTATGAACAGGCGTCCAGGTAGATGGTCAGCATTCGTTCGGTGATCGTGTCCCAGGTGAAGTGCTTCTGTACAACCCTCCGGCCATTTCGGTCACATGGGCGGCGACTCCTCCAACGGCGATGGAGTGCAATGACTCCCAGGATAGCATCGCGATTCGCATGACAGATCCCTTCTTGCTTGTTGCTCATTCCAGGCGCTGTGCGTTTCCCGGAATGTCGACCTTGTTCGCCGCTGGGGTCAATCCCCCACAAGACTTTGCGGTTTCCTATCCGGACTGCGTGAAAAGCAGCACCCCAGGATTGCAGGTCTTGGAATCGCGGTGCCGGCAGCAGGAATGCCGCGGTGATTAGGCAGTGATCGCTTCCAGTACCCGATCTATCGCCCTGTCCATCCGATCCGCCACTTCATAGGTCCCTTCTGCGATCTGCCGGCGGATGTCCAGCACCTTATCTCGTCGGGTGCGGGGCAGGAATGCGATCCTCTTCCCCACCTCCTCCTGAGGCGTGGCATTTATGTTCCCAAGGATTTCTTCCATCAATGCATCGCCATTCGGCGAGGCATCACGCCCTTGGTCATTCCGTGCCTCCTGGAGTTTACGGCGATCTGTAAGCGGAAGTTCCGTCAACCCGGCTATCCTTGCCATGAGTCCCTCGTAGCTTGTCGTCCAAATATCTGGTTCGCAGCTTGATCCCACAGTATTTTGCGGGCCGTCCGAATGCCCGCTTGGGCCCCAAATCAACACCGCCGTGAGAATGTAGAACATAGAGCATAGGCATTGTTCTTTCCTTCTTGTGTCGCATTTTTGTTGTGACGTACGCTGCCGCCTGACCGCCTCTTACGCGGGTCGTCGTCCCTGAACGATCCGAAACAGAACTACGACGAGGGCAAGCGGCAGCAGGATGTGAATTATCCCTCCCATCGTGTACCCGCTCATCGCTCCCGGCAACCACAGAGTGATCAGTATGACAGCGACCAT
Source organism: uncultured Phycisphaerales bacterium (assembly GCA_937868145.1). Lineage (GTDB taxonomy): Bacteria > Planctomycetota > Phycisphaerae > Sedimentisphaerales > Anaerobacaceae > PLanc-01. Next base: position 621 of record CALMMH010000970.1, on the reverse strand, counting down.
CCACCACATGTGATTCTGCTTTCGATTGGCCATGAGTTCACCACCGGTTGGAACCTTCACTATGGACATCTGCTTCTTCACACGCACTTCTTTCTATTGCTGCGTTCTTGGATATGTCGATAAAGACATGGTACGGGTGGGGCGGGGCTTTCTCTATGGGGTATAACCCTACCCGCAATTATTGGACGCACTGCCCGAGAACGGACCCGGCCACGGCGAGAGTTCAATATGGGCGGCAGGTTGGGCGATCGCCTCTGTTTACCAGGTCCACCTGACAGAACGCTTGGCCGCACGGGCGTCGTGTCGACTGCAGCACGTGGTTACGCTGTTCTTCTCGAATCGGTTGTTTCAGGAAGTCGAGCAGCTGTCTTTCTTCCCGACTCCTTCGCCCAGTCGTGCCCACGGCCGCGTTGACGCCGGAAGTCCGCATATGCCTTGCAGTCCAGACGGATGTTGCCCCTGTAGGAGAGATTGGCCGCCAGACAGATCAGCGGCTTGCGGCTCTGCCAGACACTGCTCCACATCCTGCACAGAATGCGCGGCAGGGAATAGAATGTCCGGTTGCAGGAGATCATCTCTTTGATGATGTCGTCCTGAGACAAGTGCTTATACCGAGCCACG
>CALMMH010000969.1 GCA_937868145.1 uncultured Phycisphaerales bacterium | reverse complement strand
CGGAGTCCCTCACAACTTCAGACCGCGTGAACTGGCAGGTTTGTATGCGGTTGCCTCTATCTGCTACGATGACAGCAATCACAAACCGTTGATTGAAGACGGTCTGTTTGATCGTCTCTGCACGTGGCTTTATGAACACTATGATGAGTGTGTGGCTGCCGGGGCAGATATGCTCGACCGAGATCTTTTGCACTGCTGTTCCGGTCACGATACAAGGATATTTGTCACGCCGTATCACGAAGTCGCAGAGGTGTTTCTCGGGCATGCATGTCAATGCCTCAAGTGCAGGCTTGAAACCAATGTACAGATACAGGCCGTTCCGCCCTTAGTAACCGACCATAGTTCTCGCCAAGAAGCAAGAACACATGGGAATGGGAGACTGAACATGACGATTGTGGAACTTGAGAAGACAGTATGGGAACAGGACGGAGTCCGCATTGTCGTCAGGGACCGATCAGCAGCAAGGGTCAATGCATACGCATATACGAATGCTGCCAAAGAGAATTGGAGCGTCACGGAGTTCTTGAGGACCCGCATCAGCCCTCTGGTCGAGAGTAGGGAAGTGGCGGTGGTAGAGGGCAGTGGCAGAATCGCCAATGGCAGGAAACTTCTGAAGACCATTCGAGAATCATACAACTGAGACCCGCAAGCCAGTAAGCCACTGGCTGAACTGATTTCCAGTGGGTCATGAAGCCCAGGACAGGGCTGGTTTCTTGCCGGTCTGGGCGCATTCGCGGAGATAGAGGTTGATTAGGTTCTGATAGGGAATACCGGTTTCTTCGGCCAGGGCCTTGAAGTACTCGATCACGTCCACACCCAGACGCAACGTGACCTGCTTCTTCAGACGCTTGGCGTAGGGGTTCTTCCGGCCTTCCATGTTTGCGAAATCATATTCCGTTCTCATGGCTTCAGGGGCGCCTCACTGACTTCCTTCCTCAGCTCCCGATTCACCCGCCTGTTCGGCTCGGCGCAGGGCCGCTTCAAAACGTTGGCGGACCGCCGTGCGATCGAAATAGGCAATCGTCTGCTCGGCGGTCATTCCTTTGGTTTCTTTCGCCACGGCTTCCTTCCACTTGCGTGACTCTGCCACAGCGTCAAATGCCTTCGTCCTGGCTCTCATAGACAATCTCCAATGGACTGATGATCCGGATGGCCGGATAGCCGTTTTCCAGGTTGACACGATTGAATCCCGCTTCCCGGCGATAGTTGGCCAAGTGGTGAAAGTTCCAGGTCACCAGCACGCCGATTCCGTGCGTCGTAGCGATAGCCACGTGCCGAGCGTCATCCGCGTACTTGTCCGACACCACGCCGGCGGCCAGATAGGCTTGGGCGAGTTCCTCTGCACGAGGCGTCAAGCCCAGCAGATCTGCGTCATCTGGAAACGTCCGTGCAAAACACCTGTGGAGGGGCCAGAGATGCCTCCTCCTGGGTGACCACGGATGCGACAAAGCGGCATTCCCCGTTCTCGGCCATGCGCCAAAGACGGCGGGGCGGTTCCTGAAACTCGATGTCGAAGTAGCCGCCGAGGACCGAATTGTCGAGATACACCGTCAACGCAGCCATATGCACGCCCTAACCGGCTACCCAGCTTCGTCTCATTGCCCAACGACACATCAAATCATAGCAGATACGGCCCAGTCCGTAAATGCAGGAATTCCGGCAGAACCTCGCTCCAGCCCCGTCATGTACGCGAATAGAGACGGGTTTCCGAACGTGACCGACTCTTGTAGTGCGTAGAGTCCTTCATTCCTGACAGAGGAAGGGATGGACCAATCCGGAGTCCGCCGCGATACGGCGGGAGTTTGTCGCCTTGGAGCCACCAGCACAAAGGGTGCTGCGCACGCCTTCAAGTGAGCACCCTGCTCGCATATCGTGCTGGAGGCCCAAAGCGCAAAACTCATCGAGCAGGTCCGGCTCGAGCCTGCATCGTATCTGGCGGAAGACGCGGGCGTGTCTGATGCTCGGCCGTCCGCCCGAGCATTGACCGACTCCGCTTTGGCCGGTAGAATGCGGCCATGCTCGGCGATGTGATAGGACTTTCGGATGGTCTGCGATGATGGCCTTCGTGAGAAGATATCCGAGATCGCCTGGGAGGTCGGTTTCGAGAACGATGTGGTGCTCTCGACCTTCGTGGTCACCGTCGAGCAGTTGGAGCAGGGCCCCATGGGCGTCAGCCCGATTGTCTGGCAGATCGAAAAGGAAGGTATCGCACTGTGATCGATGGTGGCGATGGAAAGTATCTCGAAAAGGATCCTATGGCTCTACAGCTTTACAATAGTCTGACGCGACGAACGGAGGAGTTCAAACCGCTCGAAGAAGGCAGGGTCGGCATATACGTTTGCGGGCCGACTGTGTACGGGCACGCCCATCTCGGACACGCCAAGAGCTACGTCAGTTTCGACGTGCTCGTGCGGTACCTGCGATACCTCGGCTACGCCGTCACGTACGTGCAGAATATCACCGACGTGGGCCACCTGACCGACGACGCCGACGCGGGCGAGGACAAGATCGCCAAAGCCGCCCGCAAGGAACGCAAACACCCGATGGCGTTGGCCGAGGCGTACACCCGCAGTTTCTTCGAGGATATGGACAGGCTCAACTGCGCCCGGCCGGACATCAGTCCGCGGGCCAGCGGCCACATCGTCGAGCAGATCGAGCTGGTCAAGACCCTCCTCGACAAAGGCTTCGCCTACGAGGTGAACGGATCGGTGTACTTCGACGTCTCGAAGTTCCCCGGCTACGGCAAGCTCTCGGGCCGCAACATCGAAGAGATGATGGCCGGCGCCCGCGTGGAAGTCTCCGCGGAGAAAAAGAATCCCGCCGACTTCGCGGTCTGGAAGAAGGCCGAGCCCAACCACATCATGCAGTGGCCCAGCCCCTGGGGCATGGGCTATCCCGGCTGGCACCTGGAGTGCTCGGCCATGTCCATGAAGTACCTCGGCGCGACGATCGACATCCACGGCGGCGGCCTGGAGAACCAGTTCCCCCACCACGAGTGCGAGATCGCCCAGTCGGAGGCCGCCAACGGCGTGCCCTTCGTCCGCACCTGGGTGCACAACAACATGGTCACCGTGGACGGCCAGAAGATGGGCAAGAGCTTGGGCAACTTCATCACGCTCAAGCAGGCCTTCGTCGGGGCCCACGACCGGTTGACCCGGGCCTATGAGCCGCTCGCGGTTCGCCAGCTCATCCTGAACAGCCACTACCGCAGTCCACTGGACTTCTCCGACGCGGCGTTGTTCGCGGCCCACAGCGGCAATCAGAAGATCGGCGAGGCCGTCCGGGCCCTGCGAAAGAAACTCGGCGCGGCG
>CALMMH010000968.1 GCA_937868145.1 uncultured Phycisphaerales bacterium | reverse complement strand
CCAAAGAGGAACAGGCGCCTACCCCGAAATTCCCACCTGCCGGCTTGATCTTCCCATTCGGCCGGACTATAATGGCCGATGCCACTTGGAGAGAATCGCACGGCGGCAGTGTTCTGCGCAGAAGGAGTCCAGAATGAAAACCACCATAATACTGTTCCTGGGTACGATGTTGCTTCTTCAGAGCGATTGCATTCTGGCGGGCCGTGAGGCGAAAGAGGATTTGAAGGCGATAGTAGAGGACCTGGGCGACATCCTCGGCCTCGGCCGCCTCCCGCACCCGGCTCAGCGCCAGGGCAAAGGCCATCCTCCAGTACCGCTCGACGAGCGTCCCGAAGGCCGAGATATCCCCGGCCAAGGTCGCCTGCACAAGCTGCTCGTCGGTGGTTCCCATTGTCTCAACGTACTCGGTCATTCTACCCTGTCCAGAAAGCAATCGATGCGATTCTACCACATAGAACGGACAGACGCGGAAAGCGCTACAGGGGATTCTGACGGCCGGGGCATGCTACGATAGAATTCGCACAGTGCCTCGGTCACCGTCAACTTCGATCATCTGGCCGGTCTGGATGATCCGAGAGGCGGTGCCAACGTTGACGACGGCGGGGATGCCGTATTCACGGGCGATGATCGCGCCGTGCGAGAGGATCCCACCCAGGTCCATAACCACGGCGGCAGCGGGCAGGAAATACGGCGTCCACGCCGGATCGGTGGACGGCGCCACAAGAATCTCACCGGGCTCGACGTACTGGCGGTCGTCTGTATGGAGGATCACCTTCGCTCTGCCCGTCGCCACCCCGGGGCTGACCGCCGTTCCTTTCAACAACTTCGCTGTCGTATCAACCTCTGGCGGGCGGTGCCTGAGCGGATCGAATCGGCCCACGACGACAGGTGGAGGCGTCAAGGCACAGTTGCGTTCATATTCGGCCCGGTGTTGCGCGAGCCGCTCGGCCACATCGAAATCGGCGGTTCCACCCACTACCGGGACAATCTCAGAGATCTTGAGGAAGAAGATGTCATCCCGGTCTCTCAGGACCTCTCGATGGACCAGCCGCTCGCCCAGTTCGAGCAGCAGGCGTCGAAATGCGGCAATGTGACGCACCGCTTCGTTCTTCCAATTCTCCCGGTCGACAGCAACATTGCGACTGTTACGGATGGCCCAGCCGAAGACCCACCGCTTGATCGGGTTCTTCAGCCGCGCACGACACTGCGCGGTGAGCTGCTCTCGTTCCGTAGCCAGCCGCTGCTGATTGGCCAACGGATCGGCGCGGTCGATGGAGCGAAGATAGCTGCGGAGAAGATCGAGAACGTAGTCGGACCGCTCGGACCAGCGGGCATTGACCAGTTCGAGCTCTCCCCGGCAATGGTGACCATGCTCGACCATGAATCGGTCCCACCCCGCGACGAATTGCCGGCCATGCTCGGTCCGTTCGAGTCTGGAACGAAGCTCGTCCCACTGGGCCTCAGAGAGCAGAAGGCCCTCGGTTTCAGTGCTCTCGTGAGCCAACGCCGCGAGACGCCACAGATCGAGACCGGCCTGCGTATCGGCGATGCCCCCCTGGGCAGCGAAGAGCCGATAGGTGAGCGTCAGGTCCCGGTCACCAAGCCAGTCGCGACCGATCTTCTGCAAGACGGGCAATGCCGCAGCGCCGGGCCCCAGGAAGAGCAGATCCGTGTTGGCCAGGCGACCGCTGAGCATCTCGCCTATGAGAGAAACCAGCTTCTCGATCGACATCGTCTTGACGTCCATTTGAGACAGAGCGTCGCCTTGTGCGCGCATGGATGCCTTGAAGGCTTCGCCCCGGCTGGGGCGGTGCGCGATCAGGGTGCGAATCAGTGACGGCCACGAGAGGACATAGCGAAGCCAAGAGAAGCCCAGGTCGGGCAGATCCTCCTCGCACAGGTCCATCTCGCCGAGTTCGAAGAGCCGGTTCTGCTCGCCTCCCATCAAAGTCGAGGCGCAGGCCCATTTCTCCGGGCCCTGGTTGAAGGGCATCCCCGCAGCCACGGCGGTATTGACGTTGAAGTAGAGCCTTCCGGCTACGAAGCCCACGATCTGGCCTCTCGTCAAGTCCGCACCGACCAGACGGAGGATCGAGCCGAAGAGCGGCGCAAACATCGGCTCGATCATCGAACGGGCCATGGGCGTCATGACATCGGGCACGACCTCGCCCAGATTCAGATTGGTCCAGACCTGTCGCTCTTCCCACGGCTTGGGCTTGGGTACAGCGGTGATAGGTCTGGCCTGAAGAAACCAGAGGGCGCCAGCTTGAAGCGCCCACTCGATATCCTGCGATCCGCCCAGCTTTCGTTCAATGCGCCGGGCCTGACGTGCAAGTCGTTCGGCCGACTTGAGGCCTAAAACCGGTTCACGCGGCTCGCCATTCGGGACGGTCTGGCGGATCAGGCCGAGGTTCTTCTTCCGCAGAACGATTCGATCCGGCGTGACATGGCCGGAAACGAGGCTCTCTCCGAGCCCGGCACAGGCCTCGATCACGATTCGACTCGGGCTGCCTGTCACCGGGTCAAGTGTAAAGACCACCCCCGCCGCCTCGGGTTCGATCTGTTCCTGCACGATGACCGCCATCTCGACCTGCTCGTGCTCGATCCCGTTTCGCTCGCGGTACTCGTACGCCCGCTCGGTCCACAACGAAGCCCAACATCGTTTGATCGCGTCGAGACAGCCATCCAGCGAGGTCACGCCCAGAATGGTCTCATATTGCCCCGCGAACGAATGCCCCGGAAGATCCTCGGCCGTCGCCGACGAACGCACGGCTACCGTGTCCACTTCCAGTCGCTCGTACGCCGTCGCGACGTGTTCGTGCACGCCGTCCGGTAGAGGACAGTCGACGATAAGCTCTCGGATCTGCTGCAAAGTTGCCGGAAGGTGATCCGGCTTCACATCGAGACATGCCGCGATTTGCGAGCGAAGGTTGCCTGAATGCAGGTGCGACCGAAAGGCCTCTGTCGTGACAAAAAAGCACGGCGGGACTCTTGTCCCAAGCCTCCGCAGGCGGCACAGACTGGCTGCCTTCGGACCGACAAGGGCCTTGCATCGCGCCGGCAATCTCCTACTCAGCCACCTGATCGACTCTTCCACATCATCCCCGATCAACGCTGCCAGCCTCGAAACGAGTCGCCAAAAGGTCGATCTTCCTCTCCGAAGAGCTCTCTTGCTCTTTCAGTAAGACGCAACCTGGGCGGACTCGTTACAGGGCCACCCGTACTTTTCGAGTGGCCCATCCCGCATCACCGACTTCCGTGTACCCCGGGCCGACGAGAGCGGCGATAACGCCTGATGCGGAGCAGCCCCCAAGGCGCGACACCTGCCAGAGCGATCGACGACGCCGCGACACCAATCGCGGCACCGCTAAGCGGACTCAGTCTCTGAAACCCTTCCGGGATCTCAGGATGGAACAGAGCCTCGTCGATCTCAATATCCCACTGGAGATTGTTGTCGATCTGCTTGACGTCGGCGTCCTTGAAGAAGCTTGCCACGCAGGCTTTGAGCTTGACATCGCCTTCGGACTGGACGGGCAGGTTGGTCTTGGGATCGATCCACACTCGGCCTGTGCCCTCCTCCAGATTGAACAGCAGCTTGATAATATACGGACTGAACCCTTCCAGCAGCCGTTCTTCCCAACCGCTGGTTTCAAATCCCATAGCGTCAATGCCCTGGACGCGTTTGGGACCGACCTTTCGGTACTGTCCGGACCGATAGATCATATCGATGAGCCCCTGAATCGTGAACCCTGCCATCCTCTGGCGATAGGTTTCAAGCATCTCGGTCCGGACATAGGCCTT
>CALMMH010000967.1 GCA_937868145.1 uncultured Phycisphaerales bacterium | reverse complement strand
ACCAGATCATCGTCGACCGCCAGGCGCACCAGCTCGACGAGGTCGAGGTCCTGGTGGAAGTCGACGAGAAGTTCTTCTCCGACGAGATCAAACAGCTCAACGTCATGCGGGAGAAGATCCGCAAGGAAATCCAGAACGTGCTCTCGGTCGGCGTCAAGGTGACGCTGGTCGAGCCCAAAACCATCGCCCGCAGCGAGGGCAAGGCCAAGCGAATCGTGGATAAGCGAACACTGTAGGGGTCCGCACATGAAGATCACGCAGATATCGGTATTTCTGGAGAACCGCAAAGGCAGACTGTCCGACGTGTGCTCGCTTCTGGGCGCCCACGACATCAACATCCGCGCGTTGACGATCGCCGAGACGGAGAGTTTCGGCGTTCTGCGGATCGTCGTGGACAAGTCCGAAGCGGCCATCAAGCTGCTGCGCGAGAACCAGTTCGTGGCCAACTTCACGGACGTGGTGGCGATCGAGGTGCCGGATCAGCCCGGCGGCTTGGCCTCCATCCTGAAGATCCTCTCCGAACACGATGTGAACATCGAGTATATGTACGGCTTCGTCGAGAAGTTCAGCGACAAGGCCCTGCTCGTGATGCGCTTCGAGGACACGGACTTCGCCCAGCAGGTCCTGGCCAGGCAACAGATCCATGTGGTCACGGAGAAGGAGATTGAAGGCCTTTGACGAAGTGCGATTTTTGATTGTCGATCTTTGATTGCCAGCGGATTGGCCATAAGTCACAAATCAAAAATCAAACATCTACAATCGGAAATCATGCAATGGACATTCCTTTTTGGAACAAAGAGATTGAGACTGCCGAGCGGAGCCGCCTCGAGCAGATTCAGCTTGAGCGGCTCAAGGTGACGGTGGGCTGGGCTCTCAAGACGGCTCTCTACCGCAAGCGGCTCAATCAAGCCGGGATCAACTCCCCCGACGACATCAAGAGCCTGGGCGATCTACGGCGCATTCCGTTCACGACGAAGGACGATCTGCGGGTGAGTTTCCCCAAGGGGCACTTGGCCGTGGATATGGTCGATGTCCTGCGGATTCACTCCTCCAGCGGCACGACGGGCATTCCCACGGTGATCTACTACTCGCGTGAAGACGTCGACAATTGGACGGACCTGCTTGCTCGGAGCATCGTCGGGGCTGGGGGCACCAGAGCCGACGTGTTCCAGAATATGATGACATATGGGTTCTTCACGGGGGGACTGGGTCTGCACTATGGCGCCGAGCGAGTGGGCATGACCGTCATTCCCATCAGCGGCGGCAATACGAAGCGGCAGATCCAGACCATGCGGGATTTCCGCAGCACGGTCCTGCACGTCACGCCGAGCTACCTGCTGCACATCCACTCCAAGCTGGGCGACGAAGGCGTTTGCCTGGAGGACCTGGCCCTGCGCAAGGCCTTCATCGGAGCCGAGCCGCACTCGGAGAACACCCGCCGGAAACTTCAGGACCTTCTGCGCATCGAGGCGTTCAACTCCTACGGGCTGAGCGAATTGAACGGCCCCGGCGTCGCCTTCGAATGCGTGTGCAGGAAGGACATGCACGTCTGGGAAGACGGCTACATCGCCGAGATCATCGATCCCAAGACCGGCGAAGTTCTCAAGGATGGACAGGAAGGGGAGCTTGTTCTGACGAATATCGTGCGGCGGGCGACGCCGATTCTGCGGTATCGCACGCGCGACCTGGCGTTCCTGCATCCGCAAGGCTGCGATTGCGGCCGGACGCATAGGCGGCTGTCGCGGATTCTCGGCCGCACCGACGACATGCTCATCATCAACGGCGTCAACGTCTTCCCCTCGCAGATCGAGGAGAAGATCATGAAGATTCCCGAGGTGGCGACGAATTACCTGATCCACGTCGACAAGAAGGGCGCCCTCGACCGGCTGACCGTCAAAGTCGAGATCTACCCGAAGCTGTTCCTGGGCGAAGTCTCCAAGCTCGAATCGCTCAAGCACAAGATCGTCGAGGAGCTGCGGGCCTCGATCACGATCAGTCCCGCCGTCGAGCTGCACGAGCCGGGATCGCTGCCGGTGTCCGAGGGGAAGGCGAAGCGTGTAGTGGATGAACGGCCGAAGGACTGAGTGATTTGCGATTTGCGATTTATGATTTGGCTGTCGCCCTGTTCGAGAAGTTCCGCTGCGACAGCAGCCTCAAACTACAAATCGTAAATCAGAATTCATAAATCGCAAATGCAGAGGGTTTCGATGGCAAAACAACTGACGATCTTTGTCGAGAATCGGGCCGGCAGGCTCAAGGCGATCTCGGAGAACCTGTACAAGAACCACATCAACATTCGGGCCTTCACGATCCAGGATCGCGGCGACTACGGTCTGTTGCGGCTCATCGTGGACAAGCCCAACGACGCCTATCTCGCCTTGGCCGACGTTGGCTGCGCCTGCGCCCTGAAAGACGTCCTGGCGGTGTCGGTCAGCGACCAGCCGGGCAATTTCCACACGCTGACTTTCGCCCTTGCCGCCAGCAATATCAACATCACCGACGCCTACGGTTTTGTCGTACAGCCGCATAAGACCGGCATTTGCTGTATGGAGATCGAACCGGCCCAACTGGCGAAAGCCGCCGATGTGGCCCGGCAGGCGGGTTTCACCGTCCTCGAAGACGAGGAACTCTACAGTCTCTAGCGTGTGCCGGTCGACGGTCGTCGAGCGTGAATGCCACGGAGGTTGCCATGTCAGTACTCGTACGGCTGAGTTTGTTCTGTCTGTTGCTCGCGGTTCTGTCCTCCTGCCATCCCCTTTCCGTCGACCGCTCGCCGCAAGCGGACCCCTATGCGGGCAAGAGCGTCCCCTCGACTCGATTCCCATGGCCCGACGGAAGACGCGCCGCTGTAAGTCTGACCTTCGACGACGCTCGACCCAGCCAGGTGGATGTCGGCGTTCCGATCCTCAACGAATACGGCCTGCGAGCGACGTTCTATGTTTCGCCGCAACGGGCGTCGGAACGACTGGATGCGTGGAAACGGGCGGTGGGCGCCGGCCACGAGATCGGCAACCACTCGATGCGACACCCTTGCACGGGGAACTTCCCCTGGTCTCGGCAGACAGCGCTCGAAGAGTACACCCTGGCCCTGATGGGGCAGGAACTGGACCAAGCCAATGCGGAGATAGAGAAGTTGCTGGGAGTCCGGGCCGCGACCTTTGCCTACCCATGCGGCCAGAAGTTCGTCGGTCGCGGAAAGAACGCTCGGAGCTATGTACCGCTGATCGCCAAGCGCTTTGCAGCCGGTCGCGGCTGGCGCGATGAGGGCGTCAACAACCCGGCGTTCTGTGATCCGGCGCAGTTGATGGCCATGGAGTTCGACGGTCTGACGTTCGAGCAGCTTAAGACGCTCCTCGACACCGCGGTTGAACAGGGCGGCTGGCTTGTTCTGGCCGGCCATGAGATTTCCGCCCAGGGCCGACAAACCACTCGCGTCGACACTCTGCGGGCATTCTGCGAGTATGCCGGTGACCCGCAGAACGGTTTGTGGGTGGATACCGTGGCCAACGTGGCCGGGTATGTCGCCGAACACAGATCGGAATAGCGACGCCTGCGGCGCACGAATCCGCACGCACCTGCGTCAGAAGGCGTTGAAGTACTCCGGTCGGCCGTCGTCGCTGTCGTAGCCGGTGGCGTCCGTGGAGTCGACGTCCACGCGAATCCGCTCGATTTTCTCGGCCCGGCCGGTGTTGCTGTCGACCATGACCAGGGCCCCGTTCATCCGGATATCTCCCGTGGCGATCTCGAACGGGACGGGCATTTGCGTGCGGAAGGACTTCAGGACGCTCTCTTTCTTTCGGCCCAGGACCGAGTCGTGAGAGCCGGTCATTCCCACGTCGCTGATGTAGGCGGTGCCTTTGGGCAAAATCCGCTCGTCGGCGGTGGCGATGTGCGTGTGCGTCCCGAAGCAGAAGGCGGTCCGGCCGTCGACGTGATAGCCCATGGCCACCTTCTCGCTGGTCGCCTCCGCGTGCATCTCGACGACGAGGATCTCAGCCTGTTGGTGAAGTTTGGAAATCAGCTTGTCGGCCGCCGCATAGGGGCAATCCGCCGGCTTCATGAACAACCGGCCGATCAGATTAATCACGCCGACCGTGGGACCTTTGGCGGTCTTGTAGATCGCCGTGCCTCGGCCGGCCGCCTGCTCGGAGAAGTTGGCGGGGCGGGCGATGTTGTCGGACCGTTCGAGCGTTTCGATGATGTCTCGCTTACGGAATGCGTGGTCGCCCAGCGTGACGATGTTCACGCCGTAGCGAAGCAGCTTCTCGTAGATCTGGGGGGTGAGCCCCGAGCCGCCGGCGGCGTTTTCCGCGTTGGCGATGACGCAGTCGATGGAACGTTCGGCGATGAGGCCTTTGAGCTTGTCCGCCAGGGCGCGTCGGCCCGGCCGACCGACGATGTCGCCTATGCACAAGATGTTCAGTTTCATAGAAGCGGCCTTT
>CALMMH010000966.1 GCA_937868145.1 uncultured Phycisphaerales bacterium | reverse complement strand
AGAAAAACCGTGAAGCAGGTTTTTCTCTCTTAAAGTAGGTCGAATGGCCATTTTGAAAAAGTCCGGTCATAAGTCCGGGAAACCGCGAAGCCAGACGGGCCAGTCGTCACGAGCCACGCCGCCGGCGGGGGTCCACGGGTTGGTTATGTCGAATGTGCGGTTCCACCTGAGCGTCCAGAGTTCCTTGAGCCCGACCTTTCGCATGCTCATGTCCGCGAACAGGTAGTTCACGTATCCTGTGTGGCGATTCATGCACACGAGGGTCCACTCGTTGAGACTACCCACCTCTCCTTCGGTTATCGGCGGGCCCGCCGTGGAGCTGGGGAAGACGTCCACGTACGCGCAGTCGAAAAACAGCGGCACCGTGTCCGGCTTTTTCATCGTGTTTCGATTTTTCCAGTACTGGTCTCCCACGCGGTCGCAGATCCATTCGTTCTCGCCGTAGCTGCCGATGTCCTGAGTCTCTTTCGACTTGAGGTTGGCCCAACCCTGACGATCCCAGGACCAGGCCCGCGTGGCGAAGTTCCCCGGTGCGATCATGGGACGTGTAGCCGCCGGACATACGGTCAATGCCCCGCGATCGTTGTAGTAGGGCATCAACAGGACGATCCAATCGTTCGCGGCGTCACCCCCGGTGCTGCCGCCCGTGTTGAATTTGCCTTCACTGTCCTCGGTGTACATGTGCCAGATGATGCCCCATTGCTTGAGGTTGGACAGGCATGCGACCGCCCTGGCCTGTTTGCGGGTCCGGTTCAGACTGGGCATCAGCACCGACATCAGCACGGCGATGATGGATATGACCACGAGCAGTTCGATCAGCGTGAAACCCGCGCTCGTTGTGTGATGTCTCGTTCTTGCGGCCATTGCGGTTGCTCCTCATGCTTCGCCCAAGACCCTCGCCCCGGCGACCACGGCGTCCGCCGGATGCGACTGCTCCTCGATCCCACATCGTGTTCTATTGTACCCGCGCGGCCAGCGAGGAGCAACGGCTTTCTCTACTGGAGAATAGGGGATTTCCGCATGCGGTTTATTGCTGCGCTGCTTCGATCCGGTAGAGATGCTCCTTGGTCCTCAGGATGAGCGACTTGCCCCAGACGGCTGCGGAGGCCATGCAGCCGGCGTCCAGGATGTTCGTGGACAGCGCCTGATACTCGCGGGCCGCGTTGAACACGGTGGAGCGTCCCTCCTGGCTGAAGCAGTAGATATGCCCGTCGGCGTAGAGCAGCGAGGCCGCGAAGTTGCCGCGGATTCTCTGACGCCAGACCTGCTGGCCGGTGGCGGCCTCCAGGCACGTGACGGTCCCGGTGTCGTTGATCATGAAGAACAGGTCGCCCACGACCACCGGCGACGGCGTCTGCGGAACCTGGTTTCCGGTCCTCCACGCGACGTGCGTGTCGGTGACGTCTCCCCGGCCGTCGGGTCGGATCGCCAGGAGCTCGGTTTTGCCGAATCCGGTGACCATATACGCGAGTCCTTGGCCGTAAACCGGGCTGGCGGCGCCGGAGAACCCCGGGTTTTGCACCTTCCAGAGTTCGCGGCCGTCCGCGGGATCGTAGCCGTAGACGGCCCTGGCCCCGACGGTGAGCATCTGCTTGGTCCCGTTGACGTCCACGACCAGCGGCGTGGCGTAGGCCTTTCGCAGGTCGCCTTCATCCCGTGGCTTGCCGTCCTCGTCGAGGTCGTCCCAATTGGCGGTTCGGTCGGTCTTCCAGACGGTTTGGCCGGTCGCCTTGTCGAGAGCGACGAGGTACTGGACGTCCACGCCGTCCATGGTAAGGACCAGCAGGTTCTCGAACAGGATCGGCGAGGAGCCCGGCCCACGATAGTGCCGGCAGGGCAGGTCGGTGCGGGTCCAGAGGGTTTTGAAGGTCTTGGTGTCGAGGCAGGCGGTGCCGTAGCTACCGAAGCTGATGTAGACCCGGCCCGGCTCGACGACCGGCGACGGCGACGCGTAGCAGTTCACCGGGTTGCCGAGCGGCTCGGGATTGTCCGCGTGAAAGAGCCTTTCGTTGAAGCGGATCTCGCCTGTCTCGGCGTCGACACAGATCGCGAAGAAGTCGTGCCCGTCCGTCGTCGCGGTCGTGAGCCACACCTGGCCATCCAGGACGACAGGCGTCGACCAGCCCTTGTGGGGGATGGCGGTCTTCCATTTGACGTTCTCCGTCTCGCTCCAGCGGATCGGCAGACCGCGAATCTGGGACTCGCCCGAGACGGTCGCCAGGCCGTTGCCCCAGGGCCCGCGAAATTGCGGCCACGCCTCTTGGGCCCACAGCACCCTGACGGATAGTAGCGAAACGATCAGACACCACCGCAACGACAGTTTTGTCATCATAGCTCGAGACTCTCACAGGGGAATTCGAAATCACCGCCCCAAGACGATCCTGCTTCGATCCGCCGGCCCTCGGCCGCCGTGAATCCATACGATAGCCCCCGATCCCCGCCCGCGTCAACCCGCTTGGGTGTCTGAAATGACTGGTTCTGTCTGAATGCATCTGATCGGACCCGTTTTCCTCGCGATGTCACATCGACAGACGCTCGCAGCGATATATTGTCACAATCCCATCCGTCGGAGCGGCATCGGGCTTTGCGGCTGCCGCGGGAACCGCTATGATGGGGAGTTATGCAACCTGTGCGAGTGACTTTAGAGCCCCTGCAAATCGAGGGGGCGAGTCTGACAACCGCGGCAACGCTCGAACACCCGGACGGGCGACGGGAGCGTCTCTGGTGGCGGTTGCCCTTGGAATGGCGGGACGCTGTGACGCCGTGGGCCGACCCGTTCGTCGTGGGCTTCCTCTTTCCCATGATGTCCTGGGGGAGGGACGTGATGGTCGAGGGGACGGTTTCGCCGTCGCTGCTGGCGAATCTCGAACAGTACATGGCGATGTGGAGGGCCTGGAGGCCGGAGTGCTATCAACCGGTGAAGATCTTCGCCCGCGAGGAAACGGAATCCCCGCCGCCCGCCGAGCCGGGGCAAACCATCATGCCGTTTTCCTGTGGCGTCGATTCGTCGTTCACGCTCTATCGCCACTGCCGGGGATTGGTGGGCCGACGAACGAGGCGGATTGCGGCGGCGATGGTGATGCACGGCTTCGACATCTGGCTCGATCAGGACAATGCGCGATCCATGTACGACGGCCTCTTGACCGGGGCCCGTGCGATGGTGGGAAGCCAGGGCGTCCCATGCCTCTCCGTTTCGAGCAATTTCCATGATCTCCCGACCGTTTGGGGCGACAGTTTCGCCACGCATCTGGTGAGCGGTCTCCGTCTGCTGGCGGGTCGATTCGGCGCGGCCCTGCTGGCCAACGATGTCGCGTACCCGCGTATGGGAGTGGTGTGGGGCAGTCACCCGATCTGCAACCTGTTCCTGGGCAGTCGGCACTTCCAAGTGATCGACGACGGGGGTGAAGCCTCCCGGTGTGAGAAACTTCCTTTATTGGCGGAGTGGCCCGAGGCGATGCGGCATCTGCGCGTTTGCTACGCCAATCCCGGCAGCCATGCCAACTGCTGCCGTTGCGAGAAGTGTATTCGTACAATGCTCTCTTTTCGAGCGATGGGCGTGAATCTTCCCCAGGCGTTCGCCCACGACGTCGATATCCGCCGGATTCGTCGCACGCGATTCCACAACGAATTCAACGTGGGCCACTGGGCGGAGTTCATTCGGGGTGCGGAGCAACGTGGTTTCGGGAGCAGCGACTGGGTTCAGGCCGCCCGCACGGCGATCCGGCACAATCAGCGTCGATGGTGGTGGCGACGGTGCAAGCGTGCGGTTCTTCCGGCGAGAGGTGCACGGCGAGAATCGCAAGGGGGCGGGGAGAACTGAAGATGTCAGGTACACTGTCTGGGGGCGAATTGCCCTCGTCGGCATAACGGGAATCGCGTCAGATCTGCCACGGTGAACGCATTGTTCGTTGGAGCATTCGGTTGGCCTGGTCGTCGCCGATGAAGCGTTCCGCTTTCGCGTCCCAGTTCACGCTGCGGCCGACGCGGGCGGAGATTTCGACTAGGTTGCAGGTCGTCGTCGCGTGGTGTCCGACCTCGGGACAGGCCGCGGCGGGTTGACGCGTCTTGATGCAGTCCAGGAAGTTGCGATGGTGCTCGGAGGCCGCGTAGAGGTGGATCTCGCCGGGACCGATCACCGACTTCAGGACGTCCGGGTTCCCAGCCGTCAGCGCGCCGCCGCCGTTGACGTGGATCCAGCCTTCGGAGCCGACGAAGCGGATGCCGTCGGGATGCGGGTCGCCCTCGCTGCTGTAACTCATCGTCACGCCGTTCTCGTAGACGATCTCCGACAGCCAGGCCACCGGCGTATCGACCAGACCGCCGGCGGGGGTGTCGGCGGAGACGGTTTCTACGCGCACGGGCTTGATGTGGTCGCCGATGCCCCACTGGCCGATGTCCACGAAGTGCACGCCGTTGCCCGTGATGAAGCCGGCGGTGTAGTCGT
>CALMMH010000965.1 GCA_937868145.1 uncultured Phycisphaerales bacterium | reverse complement strand
CATGTGCTGTCGCAACTGGCCGCTCAGAGCGGGGAACTCGCGAAACAGAATGTGATCGTCGTCGGCGTTCCGGTTTCGCAGAGCGTATCCCTCGACCAGCAGAAGCCGACACGCGTTCTGCTCATGGCGAAGCCCATCGATGATCCGGAGGCCCTGCGGCGGACCTGGGGCATTCAGTCCTTGCCCTGGCTGGTCCTGATGGACAAGGACCACACGATTCGTGCGGAAGGATTCGCTCTGGGCGATCTCCCGTCGAAACTCGGAGAAGTCGCCGTGGGCAGGTAGATTCGTCACGGTTGCCTGCGCACCAGCATATTCGCAAGAAGAAAACAAACGTCGGACCTGCCTCTGCCTTCCAGAGGTGTCGTCATTATCGATGATGCACGTAGTCATCGGGCTGCATTCCTCCCTCGCAAGTCCTTGCTCGGCCCCCCGCCATCGGCGTGAACGCTCCAGCCAAATTCCTCTCATTCGGATTGAGGACGCACAGCCTCGCACCAATCATTAGGATAGGCGTATTGCGACAATCTGGGGATGAGCTACGACTTCGAATCCGCTGCCCAGCCGCAGCGTGCAAAAAAGGATATCTAACGTCGTCCATTGAGGACGGGTTTTCAACACTTTTGTTTGATGCGGAGGTATGTATGAAACGCATGGAAATGGTCCTGGCAGGTCTTGTCATGTTCCTGGTTTCGCCCCTGGCGGCCCAGGTCACCATCCCCGATCCTTTGCCGGCGTTCGAATTCACCTATTCGCCGACAAATCCGACGATACAGGATGAGGTGAGCCTGCAAGTCTCGTGCCTGTGGCCCAACGACTGTCCGCCTGACAGCATGGACGTCTCTGTCGATGGAACGGCCGTCGTGATCAGTTTGTTGCTGCCGGGCGCCATCGACGGCAATGAACCCAATTGCTCGCCCGTCCGATCCGCCTACGGGATCAACGTGAGCGTCGGACCCTTGGCAGTGGGCTCCTACTCGGTAGCGGTCCGAGTCGTCAGCTTCACGGACGCTACGGACACCACCAACGTCGGCTCATTTACCGTGGGCATCCCGGCCGGCGGGGGACCCGGTGTGCCGGCCGGCGTCGGCCCCGGCGCCTGCGTGGTCATTCTGCAGGATTGGGCCGACCTGTCGCTGCGAGCGGGACAGGCCGGAATGGTGGTCTGCTGCGATTCGGAGGATTGCAGCGGACGGCTCCTGGTCAGTTGGTTCCTGAACACCGCCGGCGTCGGCACGTCCGACGACTGCGACGACACAACCCCCAGGGCGATGCCGCCGGCCTCCGCGACATGGGTCGATCCGTCGCGAGTCGCGTTGGGCATCAGCTTCGACGAATGCGGCGTCCTGGGGTTGAACGACGAGGGCTGCTACACGCTCGATACCGACGAAGGCCTGACGTACCTTCTCGTCGCGGAATCCTGGCTGCCCGATTTCCTGGGAGAGGACGCCGACTTTGACGTCGGGGATCGCGTCCGTGTCCAGGGCCTGATCAACATCAGGCGGCCAACGGACGCATTCTTCGCCTGCACGGAACGGGACGGCGACATCTTCAATCCGGTGATCACCCCCTGCGCTCCGGCGGGCGGCAACGGCAATGAAGGCACGACCCCCTGCCCGAATGACAACATGACGATCGGGTTCGGGACCAACGGAATTCGGGTCTTCCGAGACCCCGATTGCCCAGCGGAAACGCACGCCTTCTCCGGCTGCGTCAACACGATCGTCCAGACGAGCTTCCGGGCGAAATTGTCGCTGAGGATCACCCCCTTCGCCAACGTCGGCGGAACATGGACCGGCGTCATCACGCCGGAGGTCATTCCGGCCGGGGAGACCACGATGACAGTCTGCATCACCGCCACGGACCTGAACCTCGCAGCAATCCCGGCCGGACAGGACACACAGGTGGCGACCGTCTCGATCCTGGGCGTTCTGGAGCCGGAGTAGGAGAGAACTCCCGGGAGGAGTCGCGGAGATGAACAGCAGTCATCCCGTGGACAGATAAGAACAGCGACCACACGGCGGACGGCGGTGGGCAGCAAGCGCCGCCGTCCGCATTTTCTCTCCAAGGGGCTTCGATCTTCCTGCCTCGTCACGGCGGCGTCCACGCAAGCACTTCATCCGATCTGAGTCTTGCGGGAGCGCGGCGGCCGTGGTATTTGTGGTCGCATGGCACGAGAAACCCACACGGATAACGCTCAAATAACCGCACAGCCGGACGTCCGCTATCCGGCATGGCTTGAGGCATATCGTGGGAAACTGGAGGACGACCGCGTCCGATTTCGCCGGCGGCAGACAGGGTGGTCCTGGATTCGGCTGATCTCCTTCATCGGAGGAGTTGCAGCCGCGATTTTCTTGCGGGACAATTCGCTCCTGGCGATCGGAACGGGAGCGACCGGCGTCCTGCTCTTCCTGTACGCCGTTGTGCGATACAACACGTGGGAGAGTCGCCGCACGTTTGTCGAACGAGCCTCGACCGTCGCGTCCGAGTCCTTCCACGCAAGCACAAGACGCGATGCTCCGGCGCGGGCCTGGCAGCGGCCGGAAGATCCTCAGGCGGATTCCACGACGATGCCTCCCGTTCTCGACGAGGGGCCCACGTGGTCGCTGACCGACCAGGAACGCGACGATCTCGATCTGTATGGTCCCCCGGTGGGGATCTTCGGCCTGCTGAACCGGACCTCCACGTCCCTGGGCGCGCGCCGCCTGCGAGACCTCCTCGATTCGCCGAGTCTTTCACCCGAGCACATCCGCCGGCGGCAGGAGGCCGTCCGCTGGCTGGAGCAGCATCATCAGCCGCGTCTGGAGATGATGGGCTCGCTCGTGCTGCTTCGCAATCAGGATGCCAAACTGGACCGACTCCTCCGGCTTCTCCATCAGACGCAGCGTCCCCCGCGGTCGATTCTGTCGACAGGCCTGCGGCTGTGGTCTGCCGTCAGCGGCGTAGTCTTCGTCTACGCGACGATCGGCATCGCCAACGGCCAGTACCTGTGGGCGCAGGGCCTGGTCGTGCTGGTGCTGATGAACATCATCCTTCTGAGTCTGGCCCGCCCCTTGTTCCGCAGGTTTGACGCCGCCGTATCGCCGTGGACGACCTTGGGGGGTACTCTGGGCTGCGTCCTGGCGGTCGCGCAGCATGCCGAGCGGGAACTGCCCGACGAAACCCAGTTGAACATTCTGAAGGGGCATTTCACCGCAATCGCATCGAACGCCCATATTCCGTCGCTGTGTGGCTGGCTCGAATGGGCCGGTCTGCATGGGGCAATGCGAGCCGTGCTCAACGTGCTGGTGTTCTTCGATCTGCACATCGCCGAGGCGGTGCTGGCGCGCATCGTGCCGAACCGGGAGATTCTCCTGCACGGCCTGTCGGCCATGGCTGAACTGGAGGCCCTCTGCTCCCTGGCTTCTTTTTCCGCGGAGCTGCCCGTCGCCTGTTATCCGCAGCCGAACGGGGACAGGACGCTCCACATCGAAGAAGGCCGCCACCCCCTGATCCCGGCCCCGGACGCGGCGCCCAACGGCATCGACCTGGGACCGAACATCCGCACGTGGGTCATCACAGGTCCCAACGCGGCGGGCAAAAGCACCTTTCTGCGAATGGTGGGAGTCAACGTCCTGCTGGCCCAGGTCGGCGCAGCGGCGCCGGCCAAGCAGATGACGTGGTCCCCCGTTCGCCTGATCACGGACGTGCGAATCCGCGACGATCTGGCTCGTCATGAGAGTTACTTCCTCTCGGAGGTCCGTCGGCTTCGGCGGCTCGTCCTGGATGCCGACCCCGGGGCGCCGATGCTGGGACTCATCGACGAGCCTTTCCGCGGCACCAACTCGCAGGAGCGGGCCGCGGCGGGCGTCGCCCTGCTGGAACATCTGATGGGCTCAAAGAACCTCTTCGTGATCGCCACCCATGAGGAGGTGCTGGCCCAGACCGCGGCGGGCATTCCATCTGCGGCAAATTACCATTTCCAGGAGCACCTGCGCGACGGCGGCATCGAGTTCGATTATCTCCTCCGTCCCGGCCCGGCCGGCACGAAGACCGCAATCCGAATCCTCGAACGGGAAGGCTACCCGGCGAGCCTATTGGAGCGAGCGAAGCATCTGATCGCTGAGGGAATCCAAAGCACCCAGTCTGTTTGACGCGGAGGTATCTATGTGGCCGAACATGGGACCGATCAAGACCTACGGGGTCTTTTACCTTGTCGGCATCACCTTGCACTTCGTGCTCGGCTGGCGAATTGCGAGAAGCACAGGACTGCAGCGTCGCGTGTGGATCGCGGCGGGCGTCTGCTATATGCTCGGCATGACCGTCGGCGCCAAGGTGCTCTCGGACCTGCGATACGGCATCCTGGACC
The DNA here is from genome assembly GCA_937868145.1 of uncultured Phycisphaerales bacterium. Lineage (GTDB taxonomy): Bacteria > Planctomycetota > Phycisphaerae > Sedimentisphaerales > Anaerobacaceae > PLanc-01. The sequence continues at coordinate 6,880 of CALMMH010000965.1, read as the reverse complement.
TGCCGCGGCTTCTCCAAGCGGAGCACTGGCTCCAAGGCGGACTCTGGGGCGGCTTGCTGGCCTACTTCGCGTTGGCGGTCCCGGCGGTGCTGCTGCTCTCCCGACAGAGGCGAGCCGCGTTGGATCTCGTCGCTTCGACCGTCCCCCTCCCGTGGATCTGCGCCAAGCTGGGCTGCCTCTGCCAAGGGTGCTGCTACGGCCGGCCCTGTTCGCTTCCTTGGGCCGTCACGTTCCCGGAAGGCGGGCCGGCTCCTTCGGGCGTCCCCCTTCATCCCACGCAGCTCTACGAGATCGGCGTCATGCTCATCGTTCTGCTGGTTCTTCTGCTGTTGAAGTCGGACCGCTGGAAAGGCACGAAGCTGTTGTGGTTTCTCATGATCTACGGCCTCGGTCGAGCCTTGACCGATTTCCTTCGCGGCGACGCCGAAGGCCGACTCTACTTCGGCCTGCTCAGTCTGACCCAACTGCTCTGCGCGTTCTCGGCCGTTGTCGCTTTATTTCTGCTCGGACTGCACCTGCACGGGATGAACTGCCGCGCGCCATTGACTCAAGCCGACGGCGCGTGAGCCTGATAGGGAGATCCATCAACTCCTCAAGCCCGAGGCCGCGTTCCTGCTCGCCGAGCCGGTCAAACACGTCTCTCCTTCGGACTTCGACCGCACACTGTCCCTGGCTCAGACGCGAGATTTCGCCCTGACCGGGCATCCCCAGATCCGCCTGTCCCACACCGCCGTGTTGGTCAAGCCCGCCTGAATCATGTGGGTGGACCTTGCCTTTCCACGATGTTGCGATGCTTCTCGCGGATCAGAGACGCCGCGGGTCTTGTCTCGAGGCCTCGCGTTTCCGGCTTCGTTCCGCTCCCGCGGAGGTCGGCTCTCTCCGTTTGCTGAATCGGATCAATCGTGCGTTGATCGCTACGACGACGACGCTCAGGGACATGACCAAGGCGCCCACCGCCGGCGGCAGCACGATCCCGTAGCGGTGGAACACGCCGGCCGCCAATGGGATCGCGACCACATTGTAGGCGGTGGCCCAGATGAGGTTCTGACGCATCTTGCGATTGGCGATCCGCGAGAGCGAGATCACGTCCGCCACGTCCCTGGGGTCGTTCTCGACGAGGATCACGTCGGCGGTTTCAATCGCCACGTCGGTCCCGGCGCCGATGGCGATTCCCACGTCCGCCTGGGCCAAGGCCGGAGCGTCGTTGACGCCGTCGCCCACCATCGCGACCTTCTTGCCCTGGTCCTGGAGGTCCCGAACCTTCTCGGACTTCCGGTCCGGCAGCACCTCGGCGAAATAACGGTCCAATCCGAGCTGCTCGGCCACAAAGTGCGCCGTCGCCTCGTTGTCGCCCGTAATCATGGCGATCTCCAGGCCCAGGTCCTTGAGCCGGCGGATGGCTTCCCAGGATTCGTCCCGGATCATGTCGGCCATTGCGATCAATCCCTGGGCCTTGCCGCCCGAGACGACCAACACGATCGTCTTGCCCTGCGAGGCGACCTGATAGACCTGGGCCGAGATCTGTCCGGTCTCGGCCTCCGATTCGTCCAAAATCCACGTGTTGCCGACAAAGATCTCCTGTCCGTCGACGATCCCTCGAACGCCTTTGCCTGGAAAGGACGTGAAGTCCCGAACTCTCCCCAGCGAGAGACGACGATCCTGAGCTTCCCGCAGGACGCCCTTGGCGATCATGTGCTCCGAATTCTGTTCGATAGTCGCGGCCTTTCCCAGGAGTTCATCCCGGCTCCAGTCGCCGAAGCTGACGATGTCGGTGACGCCGAATCGGCCCCTCGTCAGCGTACCCGTCTTGTCGAAGACGACCGTATCCACGTTGCGGGCGTTCTCGAACGGAATTCGCTCGCGGATCAACAAACCGTTGCGAGCCGAGAGAGCCGTGATCATCGCCACCACCAGCGGCGCCGCAAGCCCCAATGCATGCGGACACGCGATGACCATCACAGTGACCATCCGCTCCAGCGCAAAGGCGAACCTCGCCCCCAGGAGCAGCCAGGCGACGAGCGTCCCCCCCCCGATCACGATCGCGATCACCGTCAAAAGGAACGCCGCTTTGTCGGCCAGACCCTGAGCCCGAGATTCGCTCGCTCCGGTTTCCTCGACCAATCGGACCACCTGCGACAGGTACGAGTCCTCGCCCGTCCTGGTCACCTCCACGGCCAGAGCCCCGGCGCCGTTGACCGAGCCGCCGACGACCGAACGGTTCGGCCCGCGGGCGACCGGGGCGGACTCTCCCGTGATCATCGATTCATCAATCTCGCTCTCGCCCTCAAGGATGCGGCCGTCGGCCGGGACTTTCTCGCCCGGACGGACCAGGACCCGCTGTCCCTCCTGGAGTTGATCCGGAGACACGTCGACAACCGTTCCATCCTCCTCGATCCGGTGCGCCTCGCCGGGCAGGAGCCTGGCCAGTTCCTCCAGGGCCTTCGAGGCCCCCATCACGGACCGCATCTCGATCCAGTGCCCCAGCAACATGATGTCAATCAGGGTCGCCAATTCCCAATAGAATATTTCGCCGCGCAATCCGAACACAACCAGACTGCTGTACACGTACACGACGGTGATCGCCAACGCGATCAGCGTCATCATGCCGGGCAGCCGATCTTTCACTTCGGACCCGGGCCCCTTGAGAAAAGGCCAGCCGCCGCAGAAGAACACGAAGCTCGAAAGAAGAAACAAGATCCACCTGTCTCCGGGGAACGCGACGGCGAATCCCAGCCTGTGCTGAATCATCGGCGAGAGGATCAGGACCGGGACAGTCGCCGCCAGCGAGATCCAGAACCGCCTGCGGAAATCCTGGACCCTGTGGGCATGGTGTGCGGGGTGGCTCCCCTCGTACAGGCCGTGCAATACACGCCCGGCCAAACGGTCCTTCTCCTCCAGTTCGACCTGCTCGCTCATCGGGACGACCGGGCTTGCACCTCGCCCCTCGTACGCAGCAGATATCCTCGGGGCGGGCAGAGACTCATACTCGCGTCTGTGGCCTGTGTGCCGATGGGCTCTCTCCTCTTCTTCCGCGCGTGGATGTCCGTGCTCAGACCCGTCCATGTCGGTGGCTCCCGTATCATCCAGGTTCGGTCATACACCATCTCCCGATACGTTCCCTGACAGGACTCGGCTCAAAATCCCCAATGAAATTCCCTAAGAAGACGTGTGAGAAGTGAAGAATAGCCGGGTTTCGACAGATCCTGAGTGATCAGGAACAGCGAGGATTCCGTTCTGGGCGGCAGCGGTAAAACCGAAGGGCCTGCCGCGGACGAATGCGCGAAATCACTGACAAGCTCGTGCCGTTCGCTGCCACCCGGTTCTCACGTCTGGCAATCAGCCGTGGCTGGATCGCGGGCATTATGCGTCTCGAAGACCTCGTCCCGCGTGCCAATCAGAGGAGAAGAACGGATAGTGAAATCCGAAACAAAACAAAGAAGGACCGAAATCCAACTGTCTGAAACGTCACCAACCCGCGGGCAGATCGTTTCAAACTTTGGATTTCGGTCCTTTGTGCTTGTTTCGAACTTCGAGATTCAGACTTCGGATCTTCCGTCTACTACCGGGCGATGTAGAGGACGATCCCGACCAGGGCGCAGACCACCGCGCCGCAGACGCCCATCGCGATGCCAAAGACCCACGCATACCGTTTGTTGAGCTTGTTGACGACGTACTTGAGGTAGCGGTCGCTGGTGGCGAAGGTCTTGCTCATCTGCAGGATGCCTTCGGTGTTGCTGACCGTGTTGTTGTTGAGCCGGTCCAGCGTGTCCCTGAACTTCACGAAGCTCTGGGTCATCTGCACGTCGGTGTCGGCGGCAGCCGCCAGTTGGTGATCGATCGAGACCAGCGCCTCGGTCTGGCGGGCCGTCTCCGTGGGGATCCGTCCGACCACTTCGAGGAACTGCTGATCCTTGGTCGCTGCGCTCTGGAGCTGGTCCAACAGTTGGGCGGTCAATCTCTTCTGATTCTCCACGGCCGACGGCAGGCACTCCAGGACCTGCGGAAGCTGGCGGACCTTGCCCATGAGTTCCTGGTGCTGAGCGACCTGCTCGTTGAGGTGCTCGTTGATCTGCTCGAGTTGGCCGACCAGGCGGTTGAACCCTTCCTGGAGTTTCTCGATGGGTTCGCGTCGATCCAACGAGACGACTGCGCCGGTCTTCATGGAGCCGGCCGGCTTGCGGGTGGATGTGGCGTCCCCGAACCCATCCTCCGAATCGAGCGACATGGTCAGAAGGCCGTCGCCGTCGAGGCTGGACTCGCAATGCCCTGCCGGCGCGTATCGATGCGACCGCAGCCAATTGCTCGTTCCGCTCAAGATCTCTCGTAGCGTCATTCCGAAAACCCCTTCATCAGGAACACCGTTGGTCACAACCTGGCGCACTATTCCAGCCCGCGACAGCGAACAACCGCATTCGAGGGCCCTTTCACCAAGCATCCCTCGCATCGGACGGCGGGCGGTTTTCTCTTGAGACAAACGCAGGGATGTTCCGCATCGCATCGACGCCCCCCGTTTTTCGGGGCCGTCAAAGGGGTTGGGGATATAAATAGGCCTGTGCAGCGTCTAAAAATCGCCATTTTTGCCCCACAGCCAACTGCACAGAGGCCGCCACTATGCCCATACTCATCTTTATTGGACCCTGCATCCTGCACGGCACAAGGGCTTGTATCCGGTAAGCCCGAGGATAGAATAGGCGCCAAATGCGCAATTCCTGAATTCCTGGAGAGATACGAATATGAAGCTGTCGACGTACGTGCGTGACGGAGACGCCTCGTGCGGAATCGTGACCGATCGGGGCATGGTGGACATCCCCTCTTCCTGGAAAAAGGCAGATCCTCCCAGAAGTATTAAAGAAATCCTGGACCGGGGCGACATGTGTCTCGATCGATTGCGAGAGATTGCCCGGTCTGCGACGCAGGCGACGCCGCTGGACCAAGTCAAGCTCCTGGCGCCGATCCCCCGTCCCGGCAAGATCCTGGCCCTGGCGGGCAATTACAGCGAGCATATCAAAGAGGCATCGCTTCGTCGGGGATTCCAGGTCGGCCTGTCAGAGGCGCCGCGACAGACGACTACGCCTCGGCCCTTCCTAATGCCCTCGACCTGCGTCGTCGGCCCGGACGAAACCGTCGCATGGCCCGTCTACAGCGAGCAGATCGACTATGAGCTGGAGCTGGCCGTCGTCATCGGCAGGAATGCCAAATGCGTCTCGGCCCAGGACGCGCCGGACTACATCGCCGGCTACACGATCGCCAACGACGTGTCCGCCCGCAGCGTGACATTCAAGAAGGACCGCCAGCAGCGTCCATGGGATGAATTCTACGACTGGCTCAACGGCAAATGGGCCGACGGGTTCTGCCCCATGGGGCCGCACCTGGTCACGAAGGACGAGGTCGCGGACGTCCAGAACCTCAAGATGATCCTGAAAGTCAACGGCCAGATCCGCCAGAACGCCAACACGGGACAGATGATCTACTCGGCAGCCGACATCGTGTCATTCCTGAGCCATCTGATGACCCTGGAGCCGGGGGACGTGATTTGCACCGGCACCCCCTCCGGCGTCGGCATGGCCACCGGCAACTTCCTCAAAGCCAGCGATCGGATCGAATGCTCGATCGAGGGTCTCGGTACGCTGACAAACTCGCTCGGCGACCGCCCCGCCGCTTTCTACGAGCCGCTGGCTTAAGCTGGCTGCCGCGTTGCGGAAGCCTTCGAGAGTCCGGGTGGACAGGGGCGTAGAAAACGAGTAGGCTGATGGCGACTTTCAGTGTCACGCGATGATCGCTTGTTTACTCGGAAAGGATGATCAGATGAGCAACGCCCACAAGAGAATGCTTCGAGTCACCGCAATTTCCCTGCTGTTTTTGTCCTACGCCGCCTCGGCTCAGATTCCGCTGGCGGAGCATCCGCGGCCCGATTTCCAGAGGGACCAGTGGCTGAACCTCAACGGCACGTGGGAGTTCCAGTTCGACAAGGAGAACCAGGGCCTCGACCAGAACTGGGCGACCGGAAAGACCGAGTTCCCGCTGTCGATCACCGTGCCGTTCCCATGGGGCTCGAAGCTCTCGGGAGTGGGCAGCGACGCGGACATCGCGTGGTATCGTCGGACAATCCGCGTGCCCGCCGAGTGGAAGGGACAACGCGTGTTCGTCGTCGTGGGAGCCTGCGACTGGCTCACGACCGGTTGGCTCGACGGCCAGAAGCTCGGCAGCTTCCAAGGCGGCTACACGCCGTTCGAGTTCGAGCTGACATCGAACGTGAAATGGGGCCAGGACCAGAAGCTCGTGCTTCGCGTGGACGACACGCCGCACCCGTTCAAGCTCGAAGGCAAGCAAGGCTACGGTCCGGCCAAGGGCATCTGGCAGACGATCTACCTCGAAGCGCGTCCGAAGATCTCGCTGGAGACCGTGCACTTCACGCCGGACATCGACGCCGGGAAAGTCACGGTCAAGGCGACGCTCAGTGAACCCGCGACGTCAGCCATGACGCTCGAAGTCCAGTTCAAGCCGCAGGACCGCTCGCAGACTGCCGGCGCGAAGATCGCTGCACAACAGAAGGAGGTCGAGTTCCAAGCGTCCCTGAGCCCCGTGCGGCTGTGGTCGCTGGAAGACCCGTATCTGTATGAAGTCAAAGCCGTCCTCTCGGGCGAGGGTGTCCAGGACACCGTGTCCACCTACTTCGGCATGCGGAAGATCAGCGTGACCAAGCTCCCCGGCGTCGATCAACCCTACATCGCCTTGAACAACAAACCCGTGTACCTGAAGCTGACGCTCGATCAGGCCTATCATCCGGACGGCTTCTACACGTTCCCGAGCGACGCCTTCATGCGGGATGAGATCCTTCGCTCGCGGCAGATCGGCCTGAACGGCCAACGGATCCACGTCA
>CALMMH010000964.1 GCA_937868145.1 uncultured Phycisphaerales bacterium | reverse complement strand
GTCGAAGCGTTTGCACACAGGCCTATCCTCGCATCCCCGTTTCCACGGATTCACGCTCATCGAGCTGCTGGTCGTGATCGCCATCATCGCCATTCTGATGGCGGTGATCATGCCGGCTTTGAACCGGGCCCGCGAGATGGGCAAACGGGCCGTGTGCATGAACAACATCAAGACCCTGGCCCTGGCCTGGAACATGTACTGCTCCGAGAACGACGGCATCATTCCCCGCTCGCAGTGCAGCGACCAGAAGGGCTGGGTCCGCATGCTGACCGGCACCTATGCGACCACGCCCACGAACGCGCCGATCGAGGAGCAGATCGACGCCATCCGCAAAGGCGACCTGTACCCTTTGATCCGCACGGAGAAATCGTACCGATGCCCGGTGGCGAAGAAGAATGAAATGAGAACCTACAGCGCGTCGCCGGCGATGAACGGCTACACGCACCAGAATGGTCCCCTCGTCAAGAACCTGAACAAACTGAAGCAATCGTCCACCCGGCTGGTCTTCATCGACGACCACGGCGATAACTGGGACGGAATGTGGTACAACTACTACTCGGAACCCCGCTGGTGGAATCCCGTCCCCATGCGGCACGGCAAAGGCACCGTCGCTTCCTTCGCCGACATCCATTCGGAGTTCCATCCCTGGAAGGACCAGCGAACCATCGAGTTCGCCCAGATGACCTGGCAGCAGGCGGAAACGAGCACGGATCCGTCCCAGCCGGGCAACGAAGACCTCCGATGGGTCCAGACTGCTATTTGGGGCCAGTTGGGTTACGAGTTCGGATCCTGATCGAGGGAATTGGTTGGAGCCGTAGCGAGATGTTCAAGGTTCGCGTGTGCGTGGAGACCTCGCGGGAATACGGGCGGGGCTTGTTGCGAGGAATCTATCGGTACAGTTCGATGCACAGACGCTGGCAGATCGACCTGGATGGGGACGGCGGCCAGGGGCTGCCCGGCGACGCGAACGGCGCGATCCTGCGGGACCATCGTCGCATGCCTTCGCTCCTGCGCAGGGAGATCCCCATCGTCTTCGCCAGTTACCTGCACAAGAGCATCCGCGGGAGTCACAGGATCTTGTCGGACGATCGGGCCATCGGCCGGATGGCGGCCTCGCATCTGCTCGAGCGGGGATTTCGACAATTCGCCTTCGTCGGCTACGACGGCATGTACTGGTCCCATCAGCGACAGGAGAGTTTTTCGCAGGCTGTCGGCCAGGCCGGCCATGCGTGCGATGTTTTCAAGCAGACCCCGGACCTCAGGCTGCGAGTCTGGCGCAAGGAGAAGAGGGTTCTGGCCGAATGGCTCGGGACTCTGGAGCGGCCGGTCGGCCTGATGGCCTGCAACGACGACCGGGCCCGCGAAGTTGTGGAGGCCTGCGCAATCGCGGGGCTGGCTATTCCGGAGGAGGCCGCCATTCTCGGCGTGGACGACGACGAATTTGTCTGCAACCTGGCGAATCCGTCGATCTCGAGCATCTCGCTCGGCGTGGAAGAGGCGGGTTATCGGGCGGCGGAGTTGCTTGATGAGATGATGAAAGCCAGGAACGCACGGACCTCCACGGACGCACACGGACCAGCACCGACGCCTTCGTCCGTGGAAGTCCGTGTTGGTCCGTGCCAGTCCGTGTCGCCCCGCTTTTCCTCGCAGATTCTCGTTTCGCCGCTGGCCGTGGTGACCCGCCGCTCCACCGACATCGCCGCGATCGAGGACCCCTTCGTTGCGGCGGCCGTGCAATTCATTCGGACCCACTGTCGCCGGCCGATTCAAATGGCCGATGTCGTCGAACGAGTCGCCGTCTCGCGGCGGAGCCTCTCCGACCGCTTCCGCCGGACCCTCGGTTGCACGATCGCCCAATACATCAAAAGGACTCACGTCGCTCAGATCGAGGAATTGCTCCGTAACGACTCCCACTCCATCGGAGAAATCGCCGAAATCCTCGGGTTCCCCAGCCAGGACCACGTCGCCCAGTACTTCCGCTCCGTCGCCGGAATGAGCCCGAACGCGTTCCGGAAGCAGTGCCGCCGTCGTTGAAATTCACGGCGAGGCTGTATTCCTGGCTGAATTCCCCGTATAATCCGTCCGTTCGTCCTGCAAAAACCATGCAGTGAGCTTTTGACCGCAACAAGATGGAGGCCGCTATGAGATGGAGTGTATCGGGGGTAATGACGATTGGGCTGTTGTTGGTTTCGTCCTGCTTCAACGCGAGCATAGCAGAAACGAAACCACAGGGAATCCTGCCTCCACCGGTGAATGACGAACAGATGGCCCGGCGAACCGTCGTGGACCCGCGAGTGCGAAGGTACGTGCTGCCGGCCCGCATCGTTTGGCAGAGCGGCGAGAAGACGGTGGAGAATCCGCAGATGCTGCTGGTCGAGCGCAGCGGGCAGGTGACGCTGGACGCCTCCAACCCCTGCACTCTACGAAGCGACAAGACCGGCCAAGGCGCCGTTCTGCTCGATTTCGGCAAGGAACTCCACGGCGGCGTGCAGATCATGGTTTGGAACACGAAGGACGGCAAACCCGTTCGGCTGCGCGTCCGGTTCGGCGAGTCCGTCAGCGAGGCGATGGCCGAGTTCGGCGGCGCCAAGAACACCACGAACGACCACGCGATCCGCGACGAGAGCATTCTGGTTCCCTGGCTGGGCACCGCCGAGATCGGCAACACAGGCTTTCGATTCGTGCGGATCGACTTGCTGGACGCGGACAGCTCCGTGCAGCTCAAGATGGTCCGGGCCGTGTTCCTCTATCGCGACCTGCCGTACTTGGGCTCGTTCCGTTGCAGCGACGAACGGCTCAACCGCATCTGGATGACCGGAGCCTACACGGTGCACCTGAACATGCAGGATTACCTCTGGGACGGCGTCAAACGCGACCGGCTCGTCTGGATCGGCGACATGCACCCCGAGACGATGAGCGTCTGCTCGGTCTTCGGCAATGTCGACGTGGTGCCCAAGAGCCTCGACCTGATCCGCGACGAGACCCCCCTGCCCAAGTGGATGAACGGCATCAGTTCGTACTCGATGTGGTGGATACTGATCCACCATTCGTGGTATCTGCATACCGGGGACAAGGCGTACCTCCAGCAACAGCGGGCGTATTTGACCGGTCTGCTGAATCTCCTGTCTGAGCAGGTGGGATCGGACAATCGCGAGACGATGCCGCCGGGACGATTCCTGGATTGGCCCAGCAGCGAAAACGCTCCGGCCATCCACGCGGGCCTGCACTCGCTGCTGATCATGACCCTGAAGGCGGGAACGGAGCTTTGCGAGGTTCTCGACGAGCCGGCGATTCAGAGCAAGTGCCAGGCCGCGATCGTGAAGTTGAAGAAACACACGCCTGACTCCGCCGGCAGCAAGCAGGCCGCGGCATTGATCGCCTTGGCGGGCCTGGACGACGCCGCCAAGCTCAATCGCGAGGTCATGGCCGTGGACGGCCCCCGGCGGATGTCGACCTTCTACGGCTACTACGTTCTCCAGGCCCGCGCGATGGCCGGCGATTACCAGGGCGCGATGGACTGCATCCGCCAGTACTGGGGTGCGATGCTGGACCTCGGCGCGACCACCTTCTGGGAGGATTTCGATCTCGATTGGACGACGAACGCCGGACGGATCGACGAGCTGGTCCCCGAGGGCAAGAAAGACCTCCACGGCGACTTCGGCAATTATTGCTACAAGGGCTTCCGGCACAGCCTCTGTCACGGCTGGGCCTCGGGCCCCACGTCGTGGCTTTCGGAGCACGTCCTGGGCGTCAAAGTGATCGAGCCGGGCTGCAGGGTCGTGCGAATCGAGCCGCACCTGGCGGACTTGGACTGGGTCGAAGGGACTTTCCCCACGCCGATGGGAGTCATCAAGATCCGACATGAGAAACGCGCCGACGGCAGCGTCCAGAGCAAAATCGAAGCGCCTGCCGGTGTGAAAATCATCAGACCATGAATCGTCTTGGCAAGGAGTCGAAAACAATGAAACGAACGGCGTCTGCTCTGTTGTTGATGGCGTCCTGGCTCATCCCGATGAACGCGGCGACAGGCGCAATCGACCTGTCGGGGAAATGGTCGGTCGAGTTGGACCGCCAGGATCAAGGCGAAGCGCAGAAGTGGTTCGAGCGGAATCTGTCCGGGAAGATCTCCCTGCCCGGCGTGCTGACCGCCCAGGGATACGGCGACCCGCCATCGATGCAGACGCCGTGGGTGGGCAACATCAACCAGGTCTGGTTCAACGACCCCTACTACAAGCAGTATCAAACGCCTGAGAACTTCAAGATGCCGTTCTGGCTCCAGCCGGACCGTTACTACGCCGGGGCCGCCTGGTACCAAAGGCAGATCGAGATCCCCCCGGACTGGAAGGGCAAACGCGTCGTGTTGTTCCTGGAGCGATGTCACTGGCAGACGACCGCCTGGCTGGACGGCCGGCTCGTCGGCTCCAACGACAGCCTGGGCACGCCGCACGTATACGAGCTCGGTATCGACGTCACGCCCGGCAAGCACCGCCTGACGATCCGCGTGGACAACCGCATGATCGTCCCGGTCGGCGTCGACGCCCACAGCGCCTCGGACCACACGCAAGGCAACTGGAACGGCATCGCCGGCCGGATCGAGTTGCAGGCCACCGATCCCGTCTGGATCGACGATGTCCGCGTCACGCCGAACATCGAGGACAGAACCGCGACCGTGGCGGTCAGCGTCCGAAACCTGACTGAGAAGCAAGGCAACGGGACCCTGATGGTCGCAGTCGCCGGAAAGGACCAGACCCTGGCCTTCCCGATCTCGTGGTCGACCTCCGGCCGCGAGGCCTTTTGCAGGTACAAGATGGGCGACGATTGCGAGCTGTGGGACGAGTTCCACCCGGTCACGTACACGATGACGGTCTCCCTCAAGGGCGACGGCTATGCGGACCAGGCGAGCGTGTCCTTCGGTATGCGTCAGATGGGCAAGCGAGGCACGCGTATCGCCGTCAACGGCAAGCCGATCTTCCTTCGCGGCACGCTCGAATGCTGCATCTTCCCGCTCACCGGTCATCCGCCGACCGACGTGGACTCCTGGAAGCGGATCGTCAACATCTGCAAAGCCCACGGCCTGAACCACATCCGCTTCCACTCCTGGTGCCCGCCCGAGGCGGCGTTCACCGCGGCCGACAAACTGGGTTTCTACTATCACGTCGAGTGTTCGGCCTGGGCAACCGTCGGCAGTGGTACGCCGTTCGACAAATGGCTCTATCAGGAGAGCGAGGCCATGGTCAAAGCCTACGGCAACCATCCGTCGTTCGTGATGATGGCTTACGGCAACGAGCCCGGCGGGCCGAATCACGGCCGCTTCCTCGCCGAGTTCGTGTCCTATTGGAAGAAGAAGGACCCGCGACGACTCTACACTTCCGCGGCCGGCTGGCCGATCATTCCTGAGAACGACTACCACAGCACGCCGGCCCCGAGAATCCAGCAATGGGGCCAGGGCGTGAACAGCCGGGTCAACGCCAAGCCGGCCGAGACGATGACCGACTACCGCGACTTCATCCGGCAGCACAGCGACGCACCGGTGATCAGCCACGAGATCGGCCAGTGGTGCGTGTATCCGAACTTCGGCGAGATGAAGAAGTACAAGGGGCTGCTGAAGCCCAGGAACTTCGAGATCTTCCGCGAGCAGCTCGACCGCAACGGCATGCTGTCCCAGGCCCATGACTTCCTCATGGCTTCGGGCAAACTCCAGGCCCTTCTCTACAAGGAGGACATCGAATCGGCCCTGCGAACGCCCGGCTTCGGAGGCTTCCAACTGCTGGACCTCCACGACTTCCCCGGCCAGGGCACGGCCCTCGTGGGCGTGCTGGACCCGTTCTGGGATTCCAAGCCTTACATCACGCCCGCGGAGTACCACCGCTTCTGCGGACCGACCGTGCCGCTGGCCCGATTGGAGCGGCGGATCTTCGAGTCCGGTGAAACGCTCAAGACCCGCATCGAGGTCGCTCACTTCGGTCCGGCGGACCTGGTGGACGTCACACCGGCCTGGACGCTGCGAGACTCAACCGGCGAAGTCCTCGATGAGGGCGAACTCGCCCGACAGACGATCAAGGCCGGAGAGCTGAGCACACTGGGCGAGATACACGTCGCGATGTACAAGGCCCGCGGAGCCGAGAAGTTCAATCTCGAAGTCACGATCCCCGGCTCCGACGCCGCGAACGACTGGGACCTCTGGGTCTTCCCGAAAAACAGCGAGGCCGAACCCGCCCGGGACATCTTGATCGCACGCGAGTTGAACGACGCGGCGATCGCGCATCTGGACCAGGGCGGCAAGGTCCTGCTCCTGCCCTCGCCCGCGACGATCAAAAACGACGAGAAGCACCCCATCCAAATGGGCTTCTCGGGCATTTTCTGGAACACGGTCTGGACGAACTGGCAGGCCCCGCACACGTTGGGCGTCCTGTGCGATCCGAACCATCCGGCGTTGGCCCAGTTCCCCACGGAGTATCACACGAACTGGCAGTGGTGGGAACTGGTTCACGGTGCGGCGCCGTTCATCCTCACCGAACATCGCGACATGAAGCCGGTTGTCCAGGTCGTCGACGACTGGGTCACGGCCAGGAAGCTGGCCCTGGTCTTCGAGACCCGCGTGGGAGACGGCAAGCTCCTGGCGTGCAGTTGCGACCTGACGAGCGACCTGGACAAGCGTCCCGTCGCAAGACAGATGCGCCGCAGTCTGCTGGACTACATGGCCGGCAAGCAGTTCGCACCTGAGTCCAGCCTGACAATCCAGCAATTGGATGCATTCTTCACGGAGCCCAGCCCACTGCAGAAACTCGGCACCACGGCCGCCGCGGACAATCACCATCCCAGTCACAGCCCCGATCTGGCGATCGACGGCAATCCATCGACGATCTGGCATACGAACTGGGAGCCGATGGCCCAGCCGCCGCACCGGTTGACTCTGGACCTCAAGAAGCCTGTCCGCGTGCGGGGCCTGACGTATCTCCCCCGCCAGGACATGGCCAACGGCCGGATCGCACGCTTCGAACTCTATGCGAGCGTCGACGGTCAGGGATGGGGCCAGCCTCTCGCCTCCGGCCAGTGGCCCAATGACGCTGTTTTGAAAACGATTCGACTGGATGAACCCGTAGAAGCCCGTTTTGTCAGGCTGGTCGCCCTTCGCGAGGTCCAAGGTCAACCTTTCGCCGCCGTTGCCGAGGTGGACATCCTGGTGGAGTAGTGTTGTCCGATATCTTGACACGGCGGGAGGATCCCCCTACTCTTGTTCATGCTGAACACAGGGACACACACTATGAGGAGTCCTGGATGGCAGAGAAGGGGATCACGCGTCGTCTCCTGAAGCTGACGGGCTTGGACAACGTCGTGTATGCGGTGCCGTATACACGAACCCTGCGGAGAGTCGCCGGGCTCATGCGGCTCGAAGGACGCCAATTGCAGGAATTCCAGCAGCGGCGTCTGAGAGAGATCATCCGATATGCGTACGACAACGTCGAGCTGTATCACAGGAAGTGGCGGCAGTTCGGCGTACACCCCGACGACGTCCAGACGATCGCCGATCTCAAGAGACTGCCGATCATCACGAAGGACGATTTGCGTGAGGGTTTCCCCGACGCCATCCGGTCTCGCGAGTTCGGGCCGGAGGATTGCTTCACCGTCGGGACTTCCGGCTCCACCGGCACGCCGGTGCGCGTCTTCGTGGACTTCGACAAGGCGATGATTGATTTCGCGTTGAGCGAGCCCCGGTACATGGGAGGAATGCCGCCCATCACATTCCGGCGGGCCGTGCGAGACTGCCTGGTGCGACGGAACGTCATGTTCATGTCCATCTTCGTGAACAACGAGCTGGCCTACGAGACGCTTTACGCCCGGATGTTTTCGCTGATGAGGCACACGGTCGTGGACTGCCTCCTGCCGCCCGCCGTCCACATCGCCCAGATCAATGCGAAGAAGCCCCTGTACCTTCATACCTACGCCAGCGTTCTCCGGAACGTGTGCATCGCCGCGAGGGAATCGGGCATCAAGATGCATCGGCCCAAACTCATCTTCACCACGGGCGAGGTCACCGACCCTCATCTCCGGACTCTGGTCAAAGAAACCTTCGAAACAGACCTCTTGGATTCTTATGCGGCGGTCGAGTTCGGTTTCATCGCCTGCGAGTGTCCCCGGCACGAGGGACTGCACGTCTTTTCCTGGAAAGCCCTGGTCGAGCTGCTCGATCCCAAAGGCGAAGAAGTTCCCGACGGCCAGGCCGGGCGGGTCGTGATCACCGACCTCTTCAATCGGGCCACGCCGCTGATCCGCTACAACGGCCTCGGCGACTACGCGGTCCGCAAGACGGGCCTGTGCTCCTGCGGCAGGCCGCTGCCTCTCTTGACGCGGCTGGAGGGCCGGATGGCCGACTCGGTGGTCCTCCCGAGCGGGCGGATGGTGCATCCCTACAGCCTGACGCTGGCGCTGGAGGACATCCCGCACCTGAACAAATTCCAGATTCGTCAGGAGCGTCCGGACTATATTCGGGTCCTGTTGGTCAAGGATCGGACGCGAGAGGCCGAAGGCGTGTCCTTCGCGCCGGGCGGAAACATCGGGCGGAGCATCCTCACTCGGTTTGGCGAGATCCTCAACGATCAGGTAAATGTCGAGCTGGAGACCGCCGAGGATATTCCCAGGAAGCCCGGGCACCGCAAGTACGCCACGGTGGTCTCCCTGGTCCAGCGGGACTGACCGCTCGTCGGAACAAGCGGACCTCCCCTTTCCCCGTGCAGGAAGAACTATCGCACCGCCGGGCCGGCATTAGAGCCAGCCGCACTCCAGATAAGGGGACCTTCTCAAGCGGGCTGCGTCCTCGGGCGTGACAGGATCGCCTACGAGATAGATGTGGCTGTTGTAGCCGAGGAATTTCCACTCATTCAACGCGGGCCCCAGGGGATGCGCCTCGGGAACGCCCATGACAAAATACGGATAGTCCCTGGCCTCGTGGGCGAGGCTATCCAGGAACCCTTTGAGGTATTCCGCTCGATTGTCCTTGACGCACCAGAACGCCAGAATGAAGAACCGCAGAACCGTCGAAGGCTTCGGCATCGGCGGATAGCCGAGAGGACGCAGAAGGGGCGAGACGAGACGCAGCCAACGGAGGTTGCCGCCATATCCGGCGACGAGGTACTGCTTGTGCGAAGCCTGATCCCACGCGGCGCCGCAAGCCAGGATGCCTCCCTGCCGGTCCGTCAGGAGACGAAAGGACTCCCAGGACAACTCCGGATGTCGGCCGAAGAGGTCCCCAATTCGGGAAGGGAAGAAGTCGCAACGTCCTCCCTCGGCCGTCAGGAAGTTTTCGAGAGCCGTGCGATCCTCCGGCGTGGCCCGGCGGAACCTGTAGGAATTCGGCAGCGATGGAGCGTTCCGACGGGTGAGGAACGTCAGGGTGTGGTACGGGCACAGGAAGGTGTGCCTGGGCATGTAAGACCGTTCCTTGGTCAGCAGACGTTGGGCCGGGAGATTGTCCGCGAGGATCACCGTGAGAAAATAGTGGACGCCCTGCCCGCGGAAATGCTCGACGATCGCTCGATACGCGCCGGGCAGATGCAGCATGACTCGTTTCCCCAGATACTCCCGGCGGAAACGCAGGCCGAACAGATATGCCACCTTCTCCGGCCGACGCTCGATGAGGCACTCATGGATCGCGCCGGCACCCAGGGCGGCGATGCGACCCTCCTGCGTATCCCGGCAGACCATCAGGCGAGCTTCCAAGCCTTCGGTCATGAAGGACCGATAGGGATCCGACCGCCGCGTGTAGATCAGCGCGACCTTGCCGGGAAGAGGATTTTCTTCCAGAAGGCTGAGGATCTCGGCCGCATCCGCCTCGTTGGCCTGCTCCATCACGAACCGATCAGACGCCATCGGATCGGTCTCACAGCTTCGGAGGAACCGCGTCCACTCGGACGACCTCGATCTCGGCCAGTTGCATGGCGAACTTGCCACCGAAGTAGCGGGTCTTGCGAAGACGCGTGCACTCGACCTTGACGTAGCGAACGGACTTCTGGTCGAACTCGAAGGCTTCCGGCCCGGTCACGTCTTTGGGCTTGCGCTCGGAATCCTCCGCTCCGGTGGCCGGTCGGCGGAAACGCTCTCTCTTGGCGACCTCTTCCCACGCGGCGCCATCGACAGACACCAGGATGCGGAAATCCAGCGGGAAACCGTCATAGGACTGATCGATCTCGCTCGATTCCACAAAGGGCTCGGAGCAGTGGGTATGCTGCTGGGCGTCGCCGTGATCGAGGGGCCAAACGCGGATGACCTTGGTGTCCACGGCCTGGCCGAGGTCCACCTGGACCCATTCGGTATGCGCGCCGTCGTCGTAGAGATCGCTGCTCCAGCCGCGATGCCAGCTCTTGGTGTTGATGCGGACGCCGTCGGTCAGTTTGGCGACGTCCCAGTTGTTGGCCTCCGCCTCCGGCTTGAAGTTGGTCGAGGAGGTCGCCGCCTTGTACAGCGCCGCATTCCAGAACGGCTGCGACTCGGGCAGTCCCTCCGCGGCCGTGACGGTATAGGTCTTTCCGGCCTCCGTCGGGAAGGTGCAGACCTGCCCGTAGGGCCTCTGCTCGACAGCGATCTCGGACTTGCTTCCCTGCCCATTGTCGACTGTCAGAGTCCGTCCGGGCCAGGGATTGAGAATGCTGCACGGCCTGCCTTTCTCGCTCAGGATGACGACCGGCTGGCAGACGCCGTTGGTCTTCATGGCTGACACCAGAAACGCGCCTGCAGCGCGAATCGTGACGAATTTGCCATCGGGATGGTGCCAGCACGGGAACAGCCTCAGGAACCCTTCCTGGCTCTGGAGGAGCATCGCATTGATGCCCTCGGAGACGCCGGCGCCTTCGACGTTGCCGCCGCCGCTGCGGAAATTGTTGACGCCAATCGGGCTGAAGTAGCCCCGGCACCGGCGGATCACTTCCGGCGGATAGTGAGCCAGGCGCGCCGCGATCGAGAAGATCTGCGGCGGGTTGTTCAGCCACTCGACGTAATACTGCGGCTTGACGATCAGCGTGTTGCGGGCCACCGAGAGCAGCCCCGGCGCGGCGCTTTGACCGACCTGCTCGCTCGGAAAGACCGGGTAAAGCACCCAGTCCTGTTCGGTCAGGAACGGATTCAGAGTGGATTCGCTCCAGGCGAACACCTTGCGGCCGTAGGCGTGGCTCATCGGGTAGTCGGCCAGATTGATCAGGAAGTCCTTCCAGCGGGCGATGTCCG
>CALMMH010000963.1 GCA_937868145.1 uncultured Phycisphaerales bacterium | reverse complement strand
TGCCGCCCTTCGCGTGCCACTTGTTCCGGTCGTCGCTTTCCACAAAGGGTGTATAGATCACGGGAATCCCCTGATCTTTCAGCCATTGCAGATTGGCGGCCATCCTGTCCATCTGACGATAGAAGTTCTGCTTCGTGGGATTGTCCTCCAGGGCGAAGATGAGATCGATGTCGATGGGATTGTTCCACCGTCCGCCCGCGGGGTTGGCGTAGAATGAGAAGACCCCGACGATCATGCCCCGCTCCCACATCTTCTTGACCCCTTGATTCCACTGGGAATCGGGAAAGGGATCGTCGTCGAAATCGTAGGTGACGCATCCATAGCGGGGCAGTTTCCCCGCGTGATCGTGCACCTTCTTGAGCCAGTTGGAGGCATGGTCCATGTCGGGGTTCTCATTGTGGACCCAGGTGGCCATCTGCCCGAAGAGATAAGACCCGTTTCCCAGGCCCTTCAAATAGGCCCGCAGCTCCGCCGCGGAAGAGGGGTTGTCCTTGCCCGAGGCCAGCATGGGAAAGAAGGCCAGAAGAACAGCAACTGTCAGTCTCTGTAGCGCCATGTCGTCCCCTTTACCAGAGAATTCGTAATAGCTGACAATCCTGGTGGCTTCCTTGAGCTTTAAGCTGTTCGTCACAGGCTCATCCGGAGTGTCTTCCTGGAAGCATTATGGCGGGGGCAAGAGCAGGGGGACAAGTGAAAAGTGCCAAGGGAAACGGAAATGGGCCCGCCGGAGGAACGAGCAAATCCGTATTCATCCGCAGATTCCCCGGTCCGGCCTTCGGCCCAAAACCAAGAACGTTTATCGCTTTGCAGGGTGCCAGCGGGAATATGCGAGACTCGCTTGACCTGACTGCTCTCCCTCCGCGGGTACCCCACAACGCGTCAAACGCCCCTTTCGTACTGCCACAAAGCTCTGTCAGTGAACTGTCTATGATGCGACCGCACGCTTATCTGGAAATCCTTTTCAGTTCTTGAATAGATCCAGAAAGAGGGTCTTGAACCACGAAGGACGCGGTCACTTGCGGAAGGGCGTGTCCGCTCCGCGGTCTGTCTGTCCCTTGATCGTGCCCGGCTGCCAGGTCCGAGCGATCTCGATATCCTCCTGGACCTTCGCGGTCAGCCGGGGGATGTTCACCCAGCCCACGCGATTGTAGAGGACCGGTTGGCGGTTCTGGCGGGTGTAGGCGGCGGAGTATTGTCTCCAATGCTCCAGGGCAGCTTCCAGGTACCTGATCGCTGAAGCCTGTTGCTCCGGCTTACCGCTTGCGTCGAACAAAGCCAAATCCACGGCTCCCATGATCTTCTTACTGTAGTAGTTGCCCAGGTGGGCCATCGCCTCCAGATCGCCCAACGTCAATCGCAATTCCTTGTTGTCACCCTGACGGGACCGGAGGTCCGCCGTCATTTTGAGCGTGCCTGCCGCATATTCCCCGAGTGCATCGGCCGCCTGGACCGGCGTCACTTCCGGCGTCGGCTGGTTGTTCAGGACCCGCTGGCGATACTGAAGGATGTTGAGGATGCCGCTGCCCGGCATGGTCTGGCCCTCGATGAACTGGCGGACCGTGTAGAAGCCCCGGTCGTCCGGGTTCTGCTTGCAGGCCTCGGGGAACCAGCGGACGTCGATGTCGCCCCAGTGGAAACGCGTGATCTGGGGGAAGATCTTCGACGCCGTCGCCCAGGCCGCGAAGAGCTGATCCGCGGGGACTTCCGGAAACCGCGTCGCGAGAGTCCGCTGGAACAGCGCGTCGGGCAGGTTCGGATCGAAGCTCAGCCGGCCCCAGAGCATGAAGCTGTACCACTGTTTTTTCATGACTAATTGCCGGGGCGTCTCGGGCTCGGTGCTCAGGAACTCGCGGCCCCAGCAGTAGCCGTCGGGACCCATGTAGAAACCCGCCATCTTGTCCGGCCCCGGCATGTTCCGGATGAACGCCCGGGCGAACTCGGGATCGCCCCAGCGGAAGCTGTAGATATCGTCGTTCCGCACGGTCAGCCAGGTGCGGAGTTTCGGCGACAGGTGCGGCAGGGCCTCCTTGATGAACGGCGGCGTGGGCGTCGAGTACATGTGGGCGATCGCGTACTTGAAGCTGAAATCGAACGGGCCGGAATACTGCTTCCACTCGTCGAGGACCTCGTTCAAACCCGTCATGTGGAACCGGTGAATCAGGCGGAACTGCCGGTCGGGCTGGAGCTTCAAAGCGTCTCGGATGCCTTCGCCGTAGGTCTGCCAGAGCCACTTCTCTTTCGAGAACTCCTTGGAGGGCTGTTTCATATTCTCGCCTGCGGTGATGCCCATGCCGGCCAGCAGGGGGTACGTTAGGACGGTCTCCCGCACGCTGGCGCGGAAGTAGTCGATCGTGGTCTGGTTGTCCAGGTCCGTGGTGATGCCGTACTGGGTGTCCTGGGCTCCCCAGACGAACGTATTCCACGTGAACCAGTACACTTCGATGCCCCGGTCGCGGGCGTGCTGCATGACGTCCCGCCAGAACTGGATCTTCTCGTCGATGGTGATCTTCCGGACGACCTCATAGCTCTTGAGCATCTCGGGCTTGACCATGTCCGACGCGCTGTGGCTGAAGTTGCTGTCGAGCTTCATCGTGGTCCGCCAGACGTCGTCGAGCGCGACCTCGGGGAACTCCGGAACCTTGACGATGGACGGGAACGGGTGCAGGCTCCACAGGGTCAGCGCGTTGTACCGGTGGCGCGCCATCTCATCGAGGAACTCCCGCCAGAAGTCCATGCTCCACATCTCGGGGATATTCTGCTGGAAGGCATCGCTGCTATCGGAGTAGCTGGGCGTCCGCAGGTCCAGCGGGATGTTGAACTTGATGCCGCGCCGCTCGATGTAAGGCGCGTGGTCTGAGTCTTTCAGATCGCCCAGAGTCCCCAGCCGGACCGCCTCGGCCAGGTCCAGCCCGCCGTACATCACGCCGTCTGCTGTCGGGGCGAACACGGCGTACGTCGCACTCCCGTTTTCGTTCCTGCACCGAACGGAATAGGCCTGCCAGCTCGCGGATTCAGGCGGTGTCACGCCGAGCGTCGTGGCGAGCCTCTGAACCCCGTCTCCCCGACCGGTCACAAGCAGGATTCGGACCGGGCTTTCCGCCGTCGAGGCCCCATCGAGGTCCTGTTCGACGGCAGCACACCCCTTGCCAGCGAAGGCCCGCTGAATTTCCGACGCTGCGAAGACCGCCTGCGGGAGGGCCGGATCATACCCAATCACCGGCCGCTCGGTGTTGCCCCATGCGGAGCCGGCTGCCGCCAACATGCTGCCGCACATCGACAGGACCGCGAATCTCAACACGCTGGGGAATTGAGCCTTGAAACCTGGCATGGTCACCTCTCATTCGTAATGACGCGTCGAAGAAATCGATCGAAACACGAGCAGGTTACCGGATTGGGCCCTATCCTGTAAACCCCCAAGAAACCGTGTCCCACGGTGTTTGTGTTGGCTTGTCCTTCCTTGTTGCGTTATGATGACCGTCGCAGGCAGCAACGACATTCGACCAGGCTTTGACGCGTCTTAAGGAGTAGTTATGACTGCACAGAGAACACGCCGGCAATTCCTTCATGATTCGATGCTCGCCGCGGCGGCGGGGGTCGCCACAGTCCCGATGTTCAGCGGCCGAAGCCGCGCGCAGGGGACGAGCCCCAATGACAGACTGCTTTGCGCCGTGATCGGTTGCAACGGCCGCGGCGGAAGTCACATCGACGAGTACTGTGAGCGCAAGGACGTCGAGATCGCCTACATCGTCGACGTCGATGAGAAGGTGGGCCAGAAGGCCTGCGATTCGATCGAGAAACGCATGGGCCGGCGTCCGAAGTGGGTCAAGGACATGAGGGTGGTTTTCGACGACAAGTCCGTCCATTTCATTTCGACAGCCACGCCGAACCATTGGCACGCGCTGTGCGGCGTCTGGGCCATGCAGGCGGGCAAGGACGCCTATATCGAGAAGCCCATCAGCCACGACATTCCCGAGGGATCGGCTCTGGTGGCGGCGGCCAAGAAGTACGGGCGGATCTGCCAGGTCGGCACGCAATGCCGCTCGAACCCGGCCGTCCGCGACGCGATGCAGTTCATTGCCGATGGGGGGATCGGGCAGGTCAACCTCTCGCGAGGCCTGTGCTACAAGCGACGAAAGTCGATCGGCGCCCTGGGCGACTATCCGATTCCGGCAGAGGCGGACTTCGATCTCTGGAGCGGTCCGGCCCCGTACAAAACACCAAAACTAACTCGACAAAGTCTGCATTATGATTGGCACTGGCAGCGCCTGTATGGAAACGGGGACTCGGGCAACCAGGGCCCGCACCAGACCGACATCGCCCGCTGGGGTCTGGGCCTCAATCGCCATCCCAACAGCGTGATCGCCTACGGCGGCCGCCTGGGCTATCAGGCCGAGCGCAATGATCCCGCCTACGTCGACGCCGGCGACACAGCTAACACGGAAATCGCCATCTACGACTACGGCGACAAGTGCATGATCTTCGAGACCCGCGGCCTGTCCGTGGACAACCCCGCCGACATCCACATCACGACGATGTTCGACAGCACCAAGGGCAACAAGATCGGCGTGATCTTCTACGGGACCGAGGGCTATCTCGTCCAGCGGGAGTACACCCACTGCGTCGCCTACGACCTCAAAGGGCAGGCGATTCGGGAGTTCAAAGGCGGCGGCGACCACTTCGGCAACTTCCTTGACGCGGTCCGCAGCCGCAAGGCCGAGACGCTCAACTCCGACGCCTTCCAGGGCCACCTTTCGGCCTCGCTGGCCCATCTGGCCAACATCAGCTATTATTTGGGCGAGAGCAACAAAGTTTCGGTTTCCGAAGCCAAGGCGGTGTTGGAAGAGGTCGCCAGCCGGGATCAGAACATCGAGACCTTGAACCGAACCGTGCGGCACCTCAAGGACAACGGGGTCGATCTGGACAAGTACCCGATGTCCATGGGCCCGCTGCTGACGTTCGATCCGCAGACGGAGGTTTTCACCAACAGCGACGCGGCGAACAAAATCCTGCATCGGGAATATCGTCCGCCGTTCGTCTGTCCCACCGCCGACAAAGTATAGACGCACGGGGCATTCCATTCCGGTCGTTCAAAAGATCGCAGGCAGGGGCCTCCCGGGGTTCCTGCCTGTTTTCTTTTGGTTTTGCATAGATGCGATTCACTTCGGAAGAACCCGCTCGAAGTGTTATAATGCGTATAGTTGTGACGGGCCAGAATCCCCTTTGGCGGCGAAGTCGTCGTGAGGGCGCGAACACCGTGGTGAGGAGAAGGTCGTGTCGATACCTGCACAAATCGCTCTTCTCGTGCTGACGCAGGCTTTTCTTCCCGGCTCAGCCATTATCAACGAATTCACGGTTGTCGAGGGGGCGACCTATGAAGGAGCCGTGGCCGATGTTGTTCTGAGCCATGAACGGGGGTTCCACGATAGTCCGTTTCAACTGACGTTGACGTGCGAGACGCCGGGAGCGGTGATCCGCTACACATTGGACGGATCGGAGCCGGGCATTCAGACGGACCGAACCGTCACCGGCAGAGTCTACTCCGAACCCCTACAGATCACCACGACGACGTGTTTGCGGGTCCTCGCGATGAAAGCCGGATACGCATCCAGTAAACCGTCGGCACACACGTTCATCTTCCTGCGCGACGTAATTCATCAACCCTCCAATCCGCCTGGGTTTCCGGCGTCGTGGGCCGGGGCGACGGCCGACTACGAGATGGACCCGGACGTGGTGAACGACCTCGCGTATCGCGATGAAATCATTCCTGCGCTGCGAAGCCTCCGCACGATGTCCATCGTGATGGCCCCCGGCGATCTTTTCGGAAACGAGCGAGGGATCTACTCGAACGCCGTGAACCGAGGCGACCAGTGGGAGCGGCCCGCGTCTGTCGAGATCCTCAACCCGGACGGTTCCACGGCCTACGTCGGCTCGTGCGGCATCCGCATCCACAGCTATTCATGGCGCACGCACGACAGGACGAAGAAACACTCGTTCCGGCTGGAATTTCGCAAAGAGTACGGCCCTGCGAAGATGGAGTACAAGTTGTTTCCTGATGCCCCCGTCGATCGGTTCGACAGCATCGTCCTGAGGGCCCAGCACGGACGGTCCTGGGCCGGGCAGCAGTATCCGGAGCAGTCCCAATACATCCGGGATGTGTTCGCCCGGGATACAGCTCGCGACATGGGCAAGATCGACGGCCACGCAACGTTCGTACACCTGTACCTCAACGGGCTGTACTGGGGTCTGTACAACCCGGTGGAACGGCCGGACGCGCAATTTGCCGAGGAATACTTCGGCGGGGCCGACGAGGATTATGACGCGCTGAACCGCCGGACCAGCACGAACGAGGCCATCGACGGCGATCTGAACCGCTATTACGAGATGCTCGCCCTGGCGGATGGCGGTCTGGCCGGCCCCGACGCCTATGCCCGGATGCAACGGTACGTGGACCTGGACAATCTGATCGACATCTTCCTGATCCATCAATACACGACCAACAAGGACGGCCCGGAGATCTTCCAATCGAACAACCAGCGGGCCATCGGCAGCCGGATTGGCGATCCGATGTTCCGGTTCTTCGTTTGGGATATGGAGTACAGCCTGTGGGACGCGACCGACTTCCTGAACATCGAGGTCGATGTCCCCACGAGCATATCGCACGTCTACACGAAACTGAGGGAGAACCCTGAATTCCGCCTGCGGTACGCAGACCGGGCGCACAAGCACCTGTTCAACGGCGGGGCCCTGACGCCGGAGGCGGTCGTCGTCCGCTGGGAGACGCGGGCCTGGGAGATCTATGGCGCGATCGTTTGCGAATCCGCCCGTTGGGGCGACGCGCAGAGAGCCAAACCCTACACCCGCAACGTGGAATGGATCGCCGAGCGCAACCGACTGCACACGGCCTACTTCCCGCAGCGAACGCAGATTCTGCTCGGCCAACTGAAGACGGCCCGCCTGTATCCGACGGTCGAAGCCCCGCGATTTCTCATCAACGGCGTTCCTCAGCACGGCGGCTCCGTTCGCACCGGCGATGAGTTCTCCATTCAGGCTCCGGCCGGAACGATCTACTACACGCTCGACGGCTCGGATCCCCGGGGATCCGATTCGACGCCTGCGACGAACGGCGGCGTCGTTGTCCTGGTTGCGGAAGATGCACCCAAGAGAGTCCTTGTTCCCGAACGGCCTCTGGATGACGGCTGGCGCGCCAGTCTGTCCTACAACGATTCTTCCTGGCAGGCGGGCGTCGGCGGCGTGGGGTACGAGCGCGCCGGCGGATACGAATCGCTGATCGCAACAGACGTCGGCGAGGACCTGT
The DNA here is from genome assembly GCA_937868145.1 of uncultured Phycisphaerales bacterium. GTDB lineage: Bacteria > Planctomycetota > Phycisphaerae > Sedimentisphaerales > Anaerobacaceae > PLanc-01. The sequence goes on along the minus strand of CALMMH010000963.1, from coordinate 3,892 downwards.
ACGGCGTGAATACAAGCTGCTGTATCCGAATTCCCTTCGTGTGCGAGGATGACCCATGCGACTACGAGACGATGACCTTGAACGCGTGGTACGACGACGGCTTCGTAGCGTATCTCAATGGCGTGGAGATCGCGAGAGCCCTGTTTACCGGCGCGCCGCAGTGGGATTCGCACGCCGACGGCGGGCACGAGGCGGAGGGACTCCAGTCATTCGATCTCTCTCCCTATCTCGCCTTGCTCCAACCCGGCGCAAATCTCCTGGCGATCCAAGGCATGAACGCATCGAGCACGAGTTCCGATTTCCTCATCTCGGCCGAACTGAGCGTCGCCAGGCGGACCTCCGCCTATGAACAGGTTCTGCCCGCGGCCGGCCGATATGAGGCGCCGATTGCCCTGTCGGCCAGCGTTTGTGTGAAGTCGCGCGTCCTGGCGGCGGCGGGATGGAGCGCGATGAATGAAACGGTCTTTGCAGTCGGCCCGGCGGCCGAGAGCCTGCGAATCAGCGAGATCATGTATCACCCGGGCGACACGGGCGATCCCAACGACCCAAATGCGGAATTCATCGAATTGACCAACATCGGGGACGAGCCCCTCAATCTGAATCTGATTCGCTTCGTCGACGGCGTCGACTTCACCTTCCCCGGCGTCACGCTGATCCCGGGAGGTTGCGTGCTGGTGGTCAAAGATCCCGCCGCATTCGAGGCCAGATACGGCCCCGGTCTTCCGATTGCCGGCCGATACGAGGGGAATCTGAGCAACGCAGGCGAACGGATCCGATTGCAGGATGCCGTGGGCCGGACCATCCACGACTTCCGCTTCCAGGACCGGTGGTATAAGGCCACGGACGGCGAGGGCTACTCGCTCACCATCGTCGATCCCACGACGGTTGACCCCATGTCTCTCGACGACGCAACTGCCTGGCGGACGAGCAGAAGCATAGGCGGCTCGCCAGGGGCTATCGAAGTTCCCTGATGGATCGGCAAAAGATGGTTCTTCACGGGATTTCTGGAATTGCCGGCGAAGAAGACACTGCTACAGGAGAGATCGGTAGGCGTAGGCATCCAGTGCGAAATTGAAGTCCTCCGTCTCCTCTTCGTCCGCGGGGAATCGATAAAACGCGAAGCTCGTTGGCTCGTGCAGCGCCTTGAGGTTCCATTCCGCCAATCCCCGGCTGTACCACCTGTGCATGTCGACGTGGCCGTCCGCGAAGCTCAGCGTGCTGCTGTTGTCGCGATGCCAGATCCCGAAGGGGTCCACCCACTGCCTGGTCTTGGGATTGATGACCCAGGAGCCCTGGTTGTAGCCGCGTGGATCGCACTCGGCCAGGAAGGCGATCTTTGTGGCCGGGTTCTTGATGTCCGTGTACTTCACGCACGGCTTGATCTCCCACGCCCCGGATTTGGCGACGCCGTTCATCCCGCCGGCGATCGAATAGGTCCGGTAGGCATATTTGTGGTAGGGATTGTTCTGGCGTCTGTCGGAGGGGCACCGATAGACTTCGACCTTCTTGATATACGACCACAAGGCGCCCCTTTTGATGTACTCCTTCTTCTGTTCCACGCTGGAGGTGGCCCCTTCCGGCGGGATTTGCACCCAGGCGCCCTCTGCGACCGACGCTTCAGGCGCGCCGTTGACCAGTTCGCCGTCATTATCATCTTTGTACATCAGCCAGCCCAGGGTGAGCGTCCGGATATTGCCGCGGCACTGCACGCTCCTGGCCTGTTCCCGTGCGACGTGCAGGGAGGGCATGAGAATGGCCATGAGGATGGCGATGATGGCGATGACGACCAGCAACTCGATGAGTGTGAAGGCGTTCTTTCGCATAACGATCCTCCGACGTCCTTGCGTATGGACAAACACCAGTATAATTCTCGGACAATCAACCGGAAGTTGATATTCGATTTTGCGTCTTTTTATTTCGATTTCACGACATCGACCGTCCCCGGGCGGGACGCTCCGTCCCTGTTATCGGCACGAGATCCGGTCAAAGGTTAGCATTTGTGACGGTTCTGCGGTGTTGCTGGGGCGTCAGACGCATATGACGCTTGAACGCGATGCTGAAATGGACCGGATTCGAGAAACCGCACCGTCGGGCGATCTCCGCCAGGGACCAGTTGGTTTCGGCCAGCATCCGACAGGCCCGCTCGATATGGGTCCGCTGGATCTCCCGATAGACGGTGGCCCCGACCACGTCCTTGAAGTGCCGCTCCAGCAGACGCCGCGACGTCGAGGTCGCCTCCACGACGTCCTCGACGGACACCACGTGGGCGGCCTGCGTCCGAATGAAACGAAGCGCCTTGGCGACGATCGGGTCTCCGACCGCCAGGACGTCGGTGGATTGTCGCGTGTGGACGTGCGTCGGTCGCAAATGGATCTCCTTGCGGGCGGTCTTGCCGTTCATCTGGCGGTCGAGTTGGGCGGCTGCCTCATAACCGACATCCTCGAAATTCATCGCAATGCTCGACAACGCCGGGTGGATCAGCTCGCAGATCATGTCGTCGTCGTCGACGCCGAGGATGGCGATCTCATCCGGGACTCGGACCTGCGAGGCTTTGACGGCTTCGGCCACCTGCTGGGCTCGGTCGTCGTTGCAGACCATCAGTCCCACCGATTTGGGCAACGAGCGAAGCCATGTGACCATGGAAGCTTGTTCGGCCTCCCACGTCAGGCGGTTCAACGGTCGGGGTGGTTCGTACAGGTGAACCGTGAATCCGGCCCGGGCCACCCGCTGAACGAACCCGTTCTGGCGGATTCGCGACCAGAACATGTGGTCGTATCCGCAGAAGGCGAACCGGGTGAATCCGCGGTCGAGGAAATGCTCGGCGCCCATCCGCCCCACGGTGGAGGCTTTCTCCACGATGCAGCAACGGCCCGGGATCTTCTCTTCGATCGGCAGAATCACGGCCGGAAAGTCCGGCGGGAGAATCGCACGAAGCTGCGTTTCGTTGGCTGCGAACGTGATGATGCCGTCGAAGCCCTGTTCCCGCAGACGCGTCCACGCTCTGGCGGTCTTCGGTTGTTCGTGATAAGGGGGCTTCCTGTAGAACGGCGGCTCCCGGTACAGGACCCAGGGACTGTGAAATCGGCAATAGCGAACGACGCCTCGCAGCATCCCCCGCTCGGAAGCGCGCGAGCAGCCCAGCATCAACAACACTCTGCGATTGCCTGCCATGCCGGGATTATAGCGGAGCCGGCTTGTCCTGGGGAACCATTTTCCGACGGCTTGCGAGGGCCGCTGGCCATGTCGGAAAATCGCAGGCCACAGACGCAAAATCGAATATCGCCGCCGTCGTCATCGTGGCATAATCCCCGTGCAACCTGAGCATAGGAGGAATCATCATGGCAATCGGAGTCTTTACATCCGTCGGACGATTGGCCGCGACAGGCCTGACCGCACTCCTGACGATCCCCTTCCTGTTTCCCGGTGGGGAAGTCTGTCGGGCTGACGCAGGGGGGCAGGCGACCCCCTGGTGGCAGCAAGCCAAGCCCGAATCCGTCCGCCGATGGCAGGACAGGCGGTTCGGCCTGTTCATTCACTGGGGTCCGGTGTCCCTGAAAGGGACGGAGATCGGCTGGTCGCGAGGGGGACCTCGTCGCGGCCGCAACGACGCCCAGACCGGCGAGATTCCCATGGCCGAATACGACAACCTCTACAAGACCTTCAATCCCGTTCATTTCGACGCCAACGAATGGGTGCAGGTCGCCCGGGACGCCGGCATGAAATATCTGGTGTTCACCAGCAAGCACCACGACGGTTTCTCCATGTTCGACACCCGCCAGACGGACTACAAGATCACGAGCCAGGATTCGCCGTATGGGAAGGACGTCTGCAGGCAATTGGCCGACGCGTGTCACAAGCAGGACGTGGCGCTGGGTTGGTATTATTCGCCGCG
>CALMMH010000962.1 GCA_937868145.1 uncultured Phycisphaerales bacterium | reverse complement strand
AAAGAATGGGAGATCGTGGCGATCGGCTCGTCGCCCAGGAGCCCGATCCGGAAGCCGTCCGGATCCGCCGCGTAGAAAGAACCGGCGTCATGGAGGCCGGGGTTCCATCCTTCCTGCGCCGCCCACTCGACGGCGAGATCCAGTTCCTTGCGACGCATCGTCCTGATTGTGTAGGTTCCATCCTGCATGAGAATCCTTGGTGTCATCGAGGACCGACAGAGCCGTCCGGGGCACGCCCGCTCATCTTTTCTTTTGTCTCTGACCCAATCTCCTATTGGGCCGACAAGGCAAGAGGCTGATAACGGAGGAGCAGGCTCGTGCCTTTCTTCGGCAGGCGGAGCTCGAAGTCGGACTGCAAGTCCCGGCCGGAGACGGTCTGCTCCGTGCGGGCGCGGTCCTCGTCGAACATCTCCAGCTTGTATTGCGCGTCGGCCTTCAGCGCGCGCAGGCCGGCCTGCAGCGCCGGGTAGGGACACTCGCTGCGGCGGAACGCCAGCACGATGCCGGCGCCGAGATCGGCGCGGTGGAGCTGCCAGGCGGCGAAGGCGTCCGGCCCGGTCCCCGCGCGGGTGAGCGGGTAGAAGTCGCCGTACCAGAACTTCTGGTTCTCCTTGACCTCGGCCATCGCGCGGCGGGCCTCGTCCATCGAGAACCGGTCGTTGAGGTAATCGAACTGGGTAATCGAGCCGCCGGTGGCCACGCTGCGAAGGATGTACGCCTTCGGTTCCCAGGCGCAGCAGGTGACCAGGGGCAGGTACTGACACAGGCCGAGCGTCTGGATCTGGTCCCAGTCGGCATGGCCGGGCGAGCAGCCGGTGTCGCTGCGCCAGAGAGTGACGGAGCGGCTGAGCGTTTCGAGGTCGATGCGGCGGCCGCCGCTGGCGCAATTGTCGATCCACAGGCCGGGATGCCGGGCGCGCAGTTCGTCCCACATCGCGTAGTGGCCCTCGACATAACGGATTTCGGTGATGCCCTGGCGGTCCGGGCCGTCGGCGGAACGCCAGAAGTCGAGCGGGTCGATGTTGAAGTCGTTGCGATAGACGTCCATGCCGAATTCGTCGATGCGGCTGGACAGCAGGTCCGTCAGCCAGCGGCGCGCTTCGGGATCGTTCACCTTGAAGAGGCCCCCTTTTTCGCCGCCGAAGACGAATTCCGGATGCTCGCGCGCGATCTGCGTGCCCACCGCCACACGCTCCGGCTCGAACCAGAGCAGGAACTTCAGTCCGAGGCGGTGACAGGCGTCGCCGACCGGCTTGAGGCCGTTCGGGAAACTCTTGGGTTTGCAGAACCAGTTGCCGACGCCGTTGGGGAATCCGCCCTCGAACCACGCGGCGTCGAACCAGTGCGTGTCGCAGCCCAGGTCGTGCGTCGCTTGAACCGCGTGGAGTTGGCCGGCTTCCGTGCTCCACGGAGGCACGGTCCAACTGTAGCGGTCGAAGCATTGCGACGCGACGGGCAGCCGCAGCGGACGGCCGTCGAGGCGGGGCACGTATTCGAACATCAGCAGGCGGCGGAATCGGTTGTGGCCCGCCGAGGCGTCCCCCTTCCACGGCATCAACAGGATGCGCGGGCTGCGGACCTGCTCGCCGGGGTGAAGCGTGAAGTGCGTCTTTTCCATGCCCGCTTGCAGATGCGTGGGACCGGTGTTTCCGCGGTCCAGGCGCGCGGCCCACTGGCCCGACCAGCCGATGGCGGTGATGAGTCCTTCGTCGCCGTAGCGGAGGTCGAAGAACGGGAACGCGCCGTTTGAGGGCCGACCGCCGGTCGGAGCGAACGCGACCGGTTTGCCGGCCTCCAGCGTCGTCTCCAGAGGCAGGAACGACTTCTCGCCGCAGACGTCGCCGGTGAGCTGGTGCAGGACGGCGGGTTTGTTGTAGTATCCCGTGCGGATCTGCACGTCGAGCGTCTGAATGTTCTCGAGGATCGGGGTGTCCTGGGTTCCCGTGTTCTCGAAGGTCAGCAGCCACTCGACCGCGGCGTATCGCTTGAAGACCGTGACGATCGCGGTCGTTCGCAAGCCGGTTTTGGCGTCCGTCCAGCGAACCGTGTGGACGGTGCGGCCGGGCTCTTCCTTCGTCTCGACGGAGCGAGTCCAGTTCTTCACCCATTCGGCGGACGGCACGCCGCCATAGACAAAGGAGAACGGCGTCGCGGGCGTGAGAAACGATTGGCGGTCTTCATCCGCCCAGATTCGGCTGCCGTCGGCCATGACGATTCTGGCGTCGGCCCAATCGGCCTGGTCGCAGCTCGGGCCGTCCGGCGTCGCGTCCACCTTGAGCGTGATCTCGCGCGTCCCCGGCGGAAGATTGAGCTGTACTGGAACCGGGCTATCGCCACCCTTGAGCACAGGCGTCCGGAGCAGCTCCCGGCCGCCGACTTCGACGTGGAACTGCGCGGAGCCTTTCACGCCGCCGGTGTCGAAATTATTGTCAATGCCTGCGAATGCCTCGAACGCCTTGACGCCGTCGGGAACGCGCAGAACGATCTCGCTGTTGGCGTGCGTGCCGAGGCCGTGAGCGAACTGCTGTTGGCCGATCTTGATGGGCGTCTCGATGCAGGACTGGCCGAAGCGCAGTACGCTGTGGTCCTGTCGTTTCACTTCGACGCGAACGGCCGGCTCGGTCCCCGCCCGACGGCCGGTGAACGCAAGGCCGGCCCAGTCGAGCACGTCCTGCACCTGCTGGGGCGCAGGCATGATCTCATCCTGCGGCGGGTCCGTCGGAATGTCACTGGTCTCCAGAGCCCAGCCCGACACGGGCGAAAACAGACAAAACGCAAGAACCAGCCGTGCAAGTCGCGACATCTATCTCTCCTTTCAGTAGCCTTGTTCCCCGATATCCGCATTCTTGTTCATGGTCGAGGCTCGCCGTCGGCCCCGAACTCGATCGGAAGAAGGCCGGGTTTTTC
>CALMMH010000961.1 GCA_937868145.1 uncultured Phycisphaerales bacterium | reverse complement strand
CAGGAGGGTCGTGGCGCCCGGTCTGTGCGCGAGTCATCCGGGCACGAATTGCAGCACTCGAGAAATGGCGGCGCATCGAACTTCAAGTCCCCATACAAGTTCGGCATCACCTCGTGGACGTTCGCGGAGTCAGCCCGACTCAGGCCCAAACCGGATTTTTCCACCGATTCGCGGAATCTTTGAAGGTCATTATAGAACACATCGAACTTCTCGCCTCCGAAAGACTGTCTGAACTCCGTTTTGGGATACAGAGACAACAAGTATACCCAGATGGCAATGTTGCCCCTACAGTATGCTTCGTACCGCTCACACAGTCTTGCAAAGTAGCTGCCGTAATCCTTAATCCGGGCCGAATACGCCACATCGTCGGCCATTTCCATCTGAGAGGACACATTCTTGAGGCATACGTCGATATGGCCTGCGATTCTCTTCAGCCGCTGCCGTCGGCTCTGCAGATCGTCGACGAAGCTCATGTCGCTGATTGGTAGTCCGGAAAACTCCAGTGCCGTGAGCGGCATAGGGTCCGTGGACCTGTTGCCCCGGTAGGCCACCTGACGCTCGATCAACTTGCCGATTTCGAAAGCCGCCCAGGTCAGCTTGTGCGTGTCTTCAAGACCAAACTCTGGGACGCAATAGGCCATGGCGAACGCCTGTATGCGGGCGGCCAGCCTGTCATGCAGCAAATCCGTTACACGCAGGGGATCATGTCTCGTAAAGGGCGTCACTCCATAGAAATGATGCAGTTCGCCATGGCATTCTTGCATCCACTCCCGTTTCTTCCAGTTTTGCAGATATGTGTTTCTCATCCTGATGAGACTGCCCAGATTCGTCTCCTGCCCTTTCCAGACATACGCACGTTGGTCATCGTACATGTGCGCAACGACGCATTCTCGCTTCTGTCCATCTTTATGCTCCTCGTCTATCATCTTCCGCAGGTTCGCGGCTGAAGGCGGCACACACGCGCAGAGAGAGACACATTGTGCAGTCTGACCTGTCTTTCCGTTCTTCCGTCCCTCCCCCTCTGGTGCGTTACCGACAGCCAGCTTGAGGATGAAATGAAAATCCGGCAACGCCGGCTTCACATCATACCACGGGGTAACGACTACTGAGGCGGAACCGCTGTCTTCACTCGGCTGTCGTGGATAGGCAAGTATGGACCTGTACTTCACGTTGTCCCACCTATAGGCCAGCATTCGAAGCTGACTCTCCTTCGACACGCACATCCTCGAACGGTGAGAGTTGTCCTCCTGCACCGCATACTCTATCTGTTCCTGCAGCGCTGTGGCGACATAATCATAGAAGTCCTTCACCATCGCGAGAAGCTCGTGCATCTCAACCTTCTCGCGGTCCCCTTTGGCCTGTTTCCAGAGCATCGTCCACAAGGCACGCTCATCATCGATGCTTTCGAAGAAGAGTTGTACGGGCGCGTTCTCACTCTCGTCCGGCAGCAGTGAGGAATAGTCCCTGTCCAGCAACGCCTTTCCATGTGCGCCATGGTTCTCATCCAGGGCAGCTTCATAACGCCGATCGATCTCATCCATTAGCGCCCTAACACCCGCCTTGAAGACGTCACAGTCATTCGCGAGCCGCAGAGCTTCCGTGCCGGCGATGTATTGCTCTCCGCCGCGAGTCCGGACGGCGAGTTCTTTCCTCGTGGAAATCGCGAATAAAAGGACCTCCAGCAATTGGCAGAACATATTCCGCTTGTTGTACAGCGTGTCCCACTCTGCGTCCTTGAGAGGAAGAATATCCTCAGGGGAAGCATCCTTACAGATGATACGGCGCATGTCGCCAAGGCTGGGGTCGTTGACATCGAGCAATGGAGGGGTAACGTTGAGCAGCAGCTTGATTCGTGTTGCGTCCAGAAGATCAACGAAGCCTTCCTTGAAACACTTCACGGCCTCCCCAATGGCCTGAGGATAGGGCAGCAGAAGGCACTCCCGAAGGGTCTTTTCAGGACTGGACTCGATGTCGCGCATCAGATAGCAGAGCGACAACAGAGACATATTAAGGGACGGGATGTCGTCCAGGGACCGTACCCTTTCTCCTGCAAGTACAAGAAGAGGGTTCCTCCTGCCATCGACGAACTCCTTGACATGGATCTGCAACACCTTCTCAAGATCCGGATCGGAATCGACGGTCTTGTTCTCGACCTTCAAGAGCCCTACGACTTCACCGCCGGAGTGAATGCGAATGGGGACGCCGTAGTACGTCTTGAAGATATTGTGCCAGTCAAGATTATTCCACACGACAATGTCTGCCCGGCCCAGTTTCCGGAAATCGCGGGTCCCACGCATCGTCAGGCGGTCCCTCACTCGAGCAGTATTCTCCTGATAGACATCCAGCGTCACACCGGATTCCAGGGCACGGTATTTCAGGGTCTCTCTCTTCTTCAGAAGGACAGGCGTCCAGGGGCCCAGAGCATTGGCAGCGACGAGCAGAGAGAGCCCCTTTCCATAGCGCCAATACGGAAAGGCCAGGTGGCTTTCCAGGTTGTGCCTTCGATATGCGAAGAAGCGATGTTCCGGCAGTTCCTCCTTGGGCAGAGGATTATTCGTCGCCATCCCGCGAAGGGCATCTTGATCGCACAGCCACTGCTCCACGACTGTCTCATCATAACCTCTGTTCGCCAGGTGCTCCCTCACCCAACCCCGCAATGTGTCCGCGTCAACCTGGCTGTAGTCGTACAACTGAAGGTGGATCGTACAGGAAT
>CALMMH010000960.1 GCA_937868145.1 uncultured Phycisphaerales bacterium | reverse complement strand
GTTGACTCCGACGACGGCGACACGAATCTCGTCGTTGGCCCCCAGAAGCCGCGAAGACGGACGGACAACCGGCCCCCCGGTTTGCCGACACCCGGCCAAGGTGAAGCCCAACCCGGCGGCGATCGATCCTCTCACGAACTGTCTGCGCGTGATGTGCGTCATCATGTGTCTCCTTTGGATTGTGTCGTCAGGGAAAATGCGTCCGCGTTCCCGATCCCGTCAACGCTGTTGTCTCTGGGGCGAACCATAGGCAGTGGATTCTATCCGACATCCGCCTGCTGTTCAAGAGCTCATTCCAGACGGATTGTTCTGATCTGCCACGGCTCGATAGAGAACGTGCCGGTCAGCGTGCCCAGGTCACGCCCTCCCAGATCGATCTCCATCGTGCGAGCCGACGCCGGCGTCTTGTCGAGAGACACCCCGCCTGTCGTGCCGCGATACTCATACGCACGCACGTATGTCTTGCCATTGCGGCGATACAAAGCCGAAACCATCGCACTGCTCGACTGAACGCCGATGGGCTGAAAGACCGTCCCCAGACTCCCACGAGCAGAAGACGCAGCCGTGCCCGCCAGCGGGAGATTGTACTCGGCCGCATGTCGCTGCAAGTCGGCTTCGGTCCACCTGCCCACGAACGGATAAAGAGCGAACTCGTATTCCAAGTCCCCCGTCAGCATCCTCGTGCCCCAGACGTAGTACGAGGCATAGGCCAGCGGGACCGAGAACCCGCCGTCCTTCTCGCGCACCGCCCCCATCGTCCCCCGGTTGAACACCGCGATCCCCTTGTCCCCATCCGCCACAGCGGTCCAGTACAACCCGTTGACGTACGGATCCGTCGTCTCGCTGACCGCAAACGGAAGGTCGCGAACACCGACCGCTCGCTCGTTCAGCGACGGGAATATCTTGAAACGCAGTTTGTCCTCGTGAACAAATCCGGACACCGCGTCCCGCTCGTTGTCGGTGACTCGCCCGATCTTCTCTCCCGAGAAACGGAATCGCGTCCAGCAGTCGATCCGCGGACTCTCGCGGTAGAACTTCATCTCGGCCGTGTACGGAATCACGCCGATCGAACCGCTTTGGCGGGCGACGGCCCAGGTCCCTCCGCCATGCGGCGTCTCCAGGACCCAGCGTCCCTTCGAATTCATGTCCTGCCCGTCGATCTTTCCAACAAAGAGACCACCGGCCGCCTCCGGCCGGAGCAATTCCTTACCACTGCGCCGGTCCTTGATCGACGACAGGCCCCCATCCGGTTGGAAGCAAACCTCCCAGAACGGCGTTGTGAGAGTCAGACTCTCGGCATCCACGCGCATCGCGTCGGGGTCGCTCGCAGCCGCAGAGGCAGCCGGCGTCGGACGCAATTCAAACGCCCCAACGCTCAGCCCGTCCAAGTCGGCAAGGACGGCCAATTTGACCTCCCGCAGGCTGCCGTCGGAATGCGAATCCGCCGACAAGACAGCGGAAGGCACGACCTCCCCCTTGTGGCGAACCTCCAGCCCCTTGGCGTAGCCCCGCTCCAGCGAGACGGGGACTTCGATCCACGACTGCCGCCGCCAGGAAACCGGATTGAACACGACTACCTGCTGAAAGCCTCCGGAGGCCATCCGAGAGGCAATCCGTTGCAGCGACTTGGCCGTGACATCGTGGGAGCCACGGATCGACTCCGAGAGGAACTTGCGCGCATCCGGAAGCAATCCGCAAATCTGGATGTCGTGGTGCTGAGCCACGAGCAGATTCTTCCATGCCTTGTCCAATTCGGTCTCGCAGCCATCTTCCCCGGCGAGAGCCGCCAGGGTCGCTATTCTCTCGGCCGTCAGCATGCTCGCCTCGGCCCGGCGGGAGGTGTTCCAAATCTCGTTGCCGCAATAGCCCCAGGGCATCCGAACCACGAAGTCGTTGGCCGCGGTGCGGAGTTCCTCCTGCGGAACAGGAAACAAGGAACGCAGCTCTTCAAGCAGAATCCACTGGAAGCCGGGCTTCCCTTCGTATTCCTTGACGAGTTCTTCCTTCCTCAGGCCGGCGTCGTCCGCACGACTGGCCAGCAACGGTCGGATGCGACTAAACTCCTTGCGGTAGTCGGCGGGCGATCTCCGCACATCCTCGCTAGGGTAGCGCGTCAAGATCCAATTGTCGGCCGTCGTCTTACCGAAGTCGGCCCCTTCTCCCTTGTATGTCGGCACGGTCGCAACGCGAGACCCGTCCATGCCCACCCACCAGCCGATGGGCACATCAAAGGTGGGATTGTATCCGTACATCATGAAGTGTGTCCGCATGATCGCGCCGTCGAAGCCAAAGCCCTTGAGAATCTGCGGAATCTGGGCGTGCATCGCGTGCTCGCTCATCAGGTACACGTCGGGCGAGGTCCCGAAGTACTTGCGGTCGGCGGCAAGGGCATACTCGATCTGCCGGATGTTGGACTCCCCGTCGATGAACATCGACAGGGGTTGCCCATACGTGCAGGTCCCGATCCCGAACCGGCCCTTGTACTTGGCCAGGTACCCGCGGATCTCACTCAGCACGTTCGGGTCCTGCTCGGCGAGTTGGTCGTACGTGTAGGCCTCGTTGTCCAAGCCGATCTTGAAACTCGGATACCGATCCAGCCACTCCATCGCATTGTGGAGACGCTCAACAAAATGATCCCGACCCCACAGAACAAGCCCGCCGTGGTCGTAGGTCAACAGGTACAGAGGCGGATCGGTCGATTCCCCCGACGCGTCCGCACGAGCCTCAGCGCCGAAGACGCACGCCCCGCCGGCAAGAAGGAATGTCACGATAACGAAACGATGCAGGTGACGACTCATGGAAACAGCCTCCTTACGACGGCCACTGCACTGCGACAAGACTATTCAACGACTCCGCCGCAGTGTAGCCGCCCCGGCCCCCGAGGGCAACCCCCGACTCCTCCCACCTCGAACGGCGTGGTTCGTAGTGACGCCGCAAGACGGTATCTTCGAGAAGTTGGAAGTGTGAAGTCAGAGCGGAAACAGGCCCACACCGGAAGAAGCCCGTTCTATCACGAATGCACTATTGACCCGTCCAACGGGCAGAGATACCATCTCCCACATATATAGGGGATTGTAGATATTGCGAAGGTATGAGATAAGGAGTTTGCGAGGAGCACCTGCGGTGTCGCCGCCTGCCCCACAAGCAGGCCTGGGGACATTCCGCAAACTATGCCCCATTGCCCCTCCATTGTCCAGGACTACGACATGATGATACGCGGATAATGGAGTTTCTCGCGAGGGTTTGGTCGTGACAACCGCGATATGGATCATGCGTGAGAATGCCGTTTCCGTGTTGAAATGGAGGATCTGAAATCATGCGAGCCACCCTTTCAAACTGTGTGCTTGCCGCGGCGCTGCTATGGCTTCCTCATGCCTTCCTCGATATTCGGATCCCGTCCGTCCTGGGCACGCTGCAGATGCAGACCTCGCTGCGGAATCTGGTCACAGAAGCCGGCATCGTGACGGACTTCGATCGCCCGGGGCGCGAGATATCGCCGGACGAGGTGGCTCAACCTCCCGCCGGGATCCACAAACCCAAACCCGGGATCAGCCTTACGCTGATCCCGCCCTCGCCGGTCACGGACCGGATCGAGCTGGATATCCGGGGATCGGTGCGGAATGACGTTGACGCAGCGAGGACGTTTGAGGTCGTGCTGTATCTCGATGAAGAGAAGCCGGAACAGCGTCTGCATCAGGCAGCTCTCACCACAGACCCTCAGTCGGCGGCAGGTCTCGGCTTCCGCTGGTCCACCCAGGGGCACGGAGGCCGACACTGCGTCATCATGACGGCGCGGTCGGGCGATGTGACGCTGCGAACGGAGCGTCGCATCGAGATTATCCCATCGGATGTCCGCTCCACCCGCCGGCTCGGGGGAGCCTGGGTGGACCTCTATCACCATGACGAGCAGGAAGGAAGGCCCTTCAACGCCGAATTGGGCAGAATGACCGATGGGAACTGGCGTGAGCTGGTCCGCGCGATGCACGCCACCGAGCAGGATCTGCTGGTGGTCACGATGATGTTCCAGAACTTCACGCATCGCGCCAAACACAACTTCACTCCCGAAACCTATCCGGGCAAAGCATACTATCCATCCGAACTCTATCCCGCCCGCATGCCCATCGCTTCGACCGACCCGCTGGAGACGATCATGGACGAGGCTGA
>CALMMH010000959.1 GCA_937868145.1 uncultured Phycisphaerales bacterium | reverse complement strand
CAGTTCACGCCGGACCTGATGCCCGCCGACATCGCCGGCACGAACATCGTGATGGAGGACCCCGCCACCGGCCGGCGGGAATTCCAGTTCCAGAAAGGGCCGATCTTCGGGCAGATCATCCTGGCCGACGAGATCAACCGCGCCACGCCCAAGACCCAGTCGGCGATGCTCGAAGCGATGCAGGAGCACTCGGTCACCAGCGGCGGGCAGGTCCGCAGGCTCCAGGAACCGTTCATGGTCCTGGCGACGCAGAACCCGATCGAGCAGGAAGGGACCTATCCGCTGCCCGAGGCCCAGCTCGACCGGTTCTTCTTCAAACTGCTGGTGACGTACAGCAACCGCGAGCAGCTCAAAGCCGTTCTGGATCGAACCACGACCGGCCAGGAGCCGCAGGCGCAGACCGTCGCCGACGCCGACAAGATCCTGTGGGCCCAGAAACTGGTTCGCCGGGTCGTCGTCGCCGAGCACGTGCAGGACTACGCGATTCGGCTGGTCCTGGCCACGCACCCGCAGGGCGAGTTCGCCACGGGCATGGTCAACCAGTATGTTCGGTACGGTTCCTCGCCTCGCGGCGTACAGGCCCTCGTGCTCGGGGCCAAGGTCCGCGCGATGCTCAACGAGCGGTACCACGTGAGCTTCGACGACGTCGCCAAGACGGCTCTGCCGTCGTTGCGGCACAGGGTGCTGCTGAATTTCGAGGGCCAGGCGGAGGGCATCCAGCCGGACGATGTTCTGGCCGATATTCTCAAGACCACCCCAAGAACCCTGGAGCAGAAACTGAGCGCGTAAGTCCCATAGGTCCTATTCGTTCTATAGGTCTTATTTCTTCTCTCGAAACCGAATGCCAACGACAAAACCGACAACCCGAAAGCTGAGCGAGCTGCTCGACACGAAGTTCATGGCCAGGCTCGATTCGCTCGATCTGCTCAGCCGCAAAATCCTGCAGGGCAAGCTGCAGGGCGAGCGTCGCTCGAAGCGTCGCGGCACAAGCGTGGAGTTCGCGGACCATCGTCCGTACGTGGTCGGCGACGACTTGCGTTTTGTGGATTGGAACGTTTACGGCCGGTTGGAACAGCTCTTTCTGAAGCTGTTCATGGAAGAACAGGATCTGACGGTGCACCTCGTCGTGGACGTGAGCGCCTCCATGGGCGCGGGGGAGCCGGCCAAGGGCCTCTTTGCCAAGAGACTCGCGGCCGCTCTCGGCTATGTCAGCCTGGTGAACAACAACCGCCTGACGATCAGCCTCTTCGGCGACGGCATCCGCGTTCAGTTGCCGGGCATGCGGGGCCGCAGTTGTCTGTCGCAGATGGCCGAGATGCTTCTGGCCGCCGAGTGCGACGGCCTCTCGAATTTCGAGAAGGCTTGTCGGGACGTGGAAACCGGCCGCATCGGATCGGGCGTGACGATCGTCGTCTCGGATTTCTTTTTCAAGCAGGGGTATGAGAACGCCCTGCGACGGCTGATCGGCGCCCGGTACGATCTCTACGTCGTCCAAGTCCTGTCGCCGCAGGAGATCTCGCCGGAGCTGGCGGGCGACCTGAAGCTGCTGGACATCGAAGACGGCGACGCGGCCGAGATCACCGTGAGCTCGGCCCTGATCAAGTACTACAAACGCAACCTGGCGGCGTATTGCGAGGAGCTTCGGAGTTTCTGCTCCAATCGCGGCGCGGTCTACGTGCAGGCGAATTCCGCGGACTCCGTCGAGACGCTGGTTCTGAACTATCTGCGGCAGATTCAACTGTTGCGATAGAGGTGCTATGGAATTTCTGACGCCATTGATTGGGCTCTATGCTGCGGCGGCCGCCGTGCCGCTGTTGCTGCTGCTCTATTTTCTCAAGCTCAAGCGGCAGGAGACGCTCGTCTCCAGCACGCTTCTGTGGAAGCGGGCGGTCCAGGATCTCCAGGTGAACGCGCCGTTCCAGAAACTGCGGAAGAACCTGCTCCTCTTGCTGCAACTGCTCGCGCTGGTGGCGGTCCTGGCGGCGCTGACGGGACCGGTGCTGGCGCTGCGGCGCGGCCCGGGGCAGCGGTTCGTTCTCTTGATCGACCGTTCGGCGAGCATGAACGCCACCGACGTCCCGCCCACGCGGCTCGATGCGGCCAAGAAACAGGCCAAGGCCTTCATTGAATCGATGCGGGGCGGCTCGGCCCTCTCCTGGCGGGACCAATCCGATCATGCGATGGTGATCGCCTTCGACCAGCGAGCGAGCATGGTGTGCAGCTTCACGTCGGACAAACGCCAGCTCATGACCCGCATCGATTCGATCGAACCGAGCGACGGAGTCTCACGGCTTGGGGACGCTGTCACGGTCGCCAGGGCCTTTGCACAGTCCTCCGGCACAGAGTCCGCCGGCCAGTCTGCCGAGAAATCGGCGCAGTTGGTTCTGTTCAGCGATGGGCGGATTGCCGACTTGGACGGCATCGTGGTGGGCGACGATGAGTTGGTCTTCCACCGGATCGGTGAATCAGGGGACAACGTCGGCATCACGGCGATGAACGCCCGGCGGTCGTACGAGCGACCCGAGGAGGTCGAGGTTTTCGCTTCAATCGAGAATTTTGGAGACGAGCCGGTCACACGCGACGTCCAGCTCTCGGTCAATGGCAATGTGTATGCGGTCCGTTCCGCCGTCGTGCCCCCCTGCG
>CALMMH010000958.1 GCA_937868145.1 uncultured Phycisphaerales bacterium | reverse complement strand
CGACTACCAACTGCTCCGCGAGCGGCTGGAGCAGCTCGTGGGCCGGGTCAACGGAGAGCATGGCTCCATCTCCTATATGCCCGTCTGGTATCTCTACCGCTCAATGCCCTTTAAGACGATGACGGCCCTGTACAGTGCGGGCGACGTGTGCCTGGTCACCCCGCTGCGGGACGGGATGAACCTGGTCGCCAAGGAGTTCGTGGCGACCAAGGCCGACGGACGGGGCGTGCTGATCCTCAGCGAAATGACCGGGGCCGCCGGCGAGTTGGGCGAGGCCCTGATCGTCAACGTCAACGATAAGCAGGCCGTGGGCCGGGCCATCAAAGAAGCCCTGGAGATGCCGGAATCGGAGCAAATCGAGCGCAACCGAATCATGCAGGAGAGACTGCGTCGATATGACGTGAGCCGCTGGTCCAGCGACTTCCTCCACTCACTGGCCGAGATCAAAACGAGACAGCAACGTATGGCTTCACACAAACTCTCACAGGACGACGTGGACACGCTGTGCGAACGGTATGCGGCCGCCAAGCACAGGCTGCTGTTGCTGGATTACGACGGAACGCTCGTGAGCTTCCGAAGCCGGCCGGGCAAGGCGGGCCCCGATCCCGAGGTCCTCGAATTGCTCGGACGGCTGATCGCGGACCGGGGCAACCATGTCGCCATTGTCAGCGGGCGAGACCGGAGTTCGCTCGACCACTGGCTCGGTGGGATGGACATGTCGATCGTGGCCGAACACGGTGGCTGGATCCGCCGGCAGGGACAGGGCTGGCAAAGTTCCCAGCCGCTGAATGAGGACTGGAAGCGGACGGTTCGGCCCATCGTGGAGCTGTACCGCGACCGCACGCCGGGATCGCTCGTCGAGGAAAAGGATTTCTCTCTGGTCTGGCACTATCGCCAGGCGGACCCCACCCTGGCCGCGGTCCGCATGCAGGAACTCCGCGGCGCCCTGGCGAGCCTGACGGAAAACATCGACGTGGGACTCTTTGAAGGCAATAAGATCCTCGAGATCCGCCGGTACGGCATCAGCAAAGGGCGTGCGGTCCAAGCTCTGATCTCCTCCGAGCCCTGGGACTTTCTACTGGCCATGGGAGACGATTACACCGACGAGGAGATGTTCGCCGCCCTGCCGGAAAGCGCGTATTCGATCAAGGTGGGCCAGGGCGTCTCCAAGGCAAGGTTCAATATCGATGCGGTGCGGGACGTGCGTATGCTGCTCAGGAGATTGGCCGATCTGTCCTCGGAGGCCGCGCCCCGACAGCTTTCACCCTCCCGCACCGGATGAGACGACATAACAGGCCGGAAGATCGCCGTGCACAGCACACAACATTCCGAGGGCCCTGGGTGTCACGCTCAAACTCATTTTGAGCGTGCTCTCTCGACTGATTGTGCCCCTCCGAAGAACATGGACAAACGAGTCTGTCCGTGCCACCCACTCAATAGAGGAAAACAGATGCTGTGCTACGCGGGCTTGGCCTGCGTGACCTGCCTGGTCAGTTCGGTCAGCAAGGCGTTCATCTTCGGGTCGGACTGCTTCTCCTCGGCGATCTTGGCGCACGCGTGCATGACCGTCGTGTGGTCCCGGCCGCCCAGGTGGCCGCCGATTTCCTCCAGGCTGTGCTTGGTCAACGTACGAGCCATGTACATGCAAATCTGCCTGGGTGTCGTGATGCTCTGACTTCGTCGCTTGCTCTGGAGATCCGTCAGACGCACGTCGAAGTGCCGCGTGACGACCTCGATGATGTCCGTGATGCTGATGTGCCGGGCCGCCAGCTTGATCTGGCCCTCCAGCGCCCGCTGGGCCAGTTCGATCGTCACCGGCTCCTTGCTCGTGACCGCCAGCGCGTAGATCGTCGTCAACGCCCCTTCCAGCTCGCGGATGTTGGCCTGGACCTGCCGGGCGATGTACTCGGCGATCTCCTCGCCGATCGGCAGATCGCGCAGGTGCGCCTTCTTCTGCACGATCGCGACGCGAGTCTCGTAGCTCGGCGGATCGATCCGCGCCACCAGGCCCCAGTTGAATCGGCTGATGAGCCGATCTTCGAGCGAAGGGATCTCCGTCGGCGGACTGTCGGCCGTAAGGATGATCTGCCGGCCGTTGTTGTACAGCGCGTTGAAGGTGTGGAAGAATTCCTCCTGGCTCTGCTCCCGCTCGCGGAGGAACTGGATGTCGTCGATGATCAGGGCGCCGACCGTGCGGAATTGGCTGTGGAAACTCGTCACATTGCCCTGCTCGATGGCCCGAATGAAACGATTGACGAAATCCTCGCAACTGAGCAACTGGATCACGATCCCGGGCGACCGCTTGCGGGCCTCGTGGCAGATCGCGTGCAGCAGGTGGGTCTTGCCCAGACCGGAGTTGCCGTAGAGAAACAGCGGGTTGTAGGTGTTCCCCAGCGATTGACTGACCGCGATGCAACTGGCGTGGGCCAGGCGGTTGCTGGGACCGACGACGAAATTGTCGAATGTGTAGTCGGGATGCAGCGCGGGCCCCGACTCCGCCGGAATGGGCTCGGATGAACCCTCGGCGCCGTTGACGTGAAAATCCACCGTGACCAGGTGCCCGGTGATCTGCTGGGCCGCCCGCGTGAAGACGGACCGGCAGTTCTCCTCCAGGAACCGCGAACTCGCCTCGTCGGGACACCCGATGTCGATCGAGCCGCCATCGAAGTGAAGGACCCGCAACTGCTCGAACCACTTGCGGGCGTTCGTCGGGTCCAGCGCTCTGGCCCGTTCGATGATGTCAGCAACGATATTCTCCTCGTCAGGAGCGGACAAAGTGATTCTCCTTCCAGGCCGCACCAACCCTTGTTATCACACGAAACCGCCCCCGACTCCCTGCGGGCCCTGCCAACGGGGCAAAACCGGATGTGACTATCTACCAGAACGACGGACGATTGTCAAATGGAAGAGAGCGGAAAGCCCGTGCGACAGACGGAATTCGCACGGACCGACACGAACCTGCACCGACATTCACGGACGAGTTCGCCCCTGTTCGTGCGGGTCCGTGGCAGTCCGTACTCGTCCGTGTCCGCCCGGATTGCCTTGCATTTTCCCGAAATCCCCGTATCATCGGCGTCAAAACTCTTTGCACAGGATACTCTCATGGGCATATTCTCGAAAACAGCGGAATACTTGAAGGAACGGCTGGGAAAAACCCGAGCCAAAATCAGTGAGTCGCTCACCACAGTCCTCAGTTTCGGCCGAAAGATCGACGACGACCTGCTCAACGAGCTGGAAGAGACTCTGATCACCGACGACATCGGCGTCGAGACCACCGAGAAGCTGATCTCCGAGCTGCGCGAGGCCTACAAGGCCCGTAAGATCTCGAAATCCGAGGAAGTGATCCCGTTCCTCAAAGAAACGATCAAGAACTACTGGCCGCACCAGGACCGCCAGCTCCGCACCGCCCCCAGCGGCCCGACCGTCATCCTCGTGGCCGGCGTCAACGGCACCGGCAAGACCACCAGTATCGCCAAGCTCGCCTACACGTTCCATCGCAGCGGCAAGAAGGTCATCGTCGCGGCCTGCGACACGTTCCGCGCCGCCGCGGTCGAGCAGCTCAGCATCTGGGCCGAGCGCATCGGCGTGCAGATCGTCAAACACCAGGCCGGCAGCGACCCGGCGGCCGTCGCCTTCGACGCCTGCGACGCGGCCCTGGCCCGCAACGTGGACATCCTGATCCTCGACACCGCCGGCCGGCTCCACACGAAAAAAGATCTGATGCTCCAGCTGACCAAGATCCGCGACGTGATCACCCGCAAGATCCCCGGCTCGCCGCACGAGGTGCTGCTGGTCCTCGACGCCACGACCGGACAGAACGCGATTTCCCAGGCGCAGCTTTTCACCGAGGCCATCAGCGTCACCGGCATCTTCCTGGCCAAGCTCGACGGCACCGCCCGCGGCGGCATCGTGATCGCGATCAAGGACAAGCTCGACATTCCGGTGAAGTTCGTCGGCCTGGGTGAGAAGCCCGAGGACATCGCGGAGTTCGATCCGGCCAATTTCGTCGAAGCCCTCTTCGGCCCCAACGGCAAGGGAGCGCAATAGGGACGGTTCTGTTCGGCGGCGTTCTGTCACGAACACGCCCATAGCATAGTGTCGCCTCGTTTGCGGGCTCTGCCCCCAATCCCCCGGCATTTGACGCCTTGGGCCAATGGCAGGGAGGGGCGTTGCACGCCCCTGTGCGCAGACGAGTCTTGCGTGCGGCGGAGACCTCAAAGCCCTTGCAAAACGAAAATCGAACGGTAATCTGCAGGAAGAAGATTGATCTGATGCCGAATTTCAGCGTGTCGGACCCGATCAACCCACCACAATCTCAGGAGCCGGAGCCATGACGTCAAAGCGAATGGGACTATCGACCTTGTGTGTTCTCGTTGCGGCAGTTGCCTCGTGCACGCATCCTGCAAGGGGTGTTCCTCTCTACGAAGAAGGCCGGGACTTCCCGCCGTTCCTCTGGCAGTCGCAG
>CALMMH010000957.1 GCA_937868145.1 uncultured Phycisphaerales bacterium | reverse complement strand
GCTGTGCCTCGATGAGAGGGATGGCAGTCTCCTGTGGCAACTCGTCGTGCCCAAGCTTGGGTCTGATCCCTATCTCGACTGGCCCAAGGCCGGCGTCGTTTCGCCTGCGACGGTCGAGGGCGACCGTGTGTACGTCATCACGAATCGCGGCGAGGCGGTGTGTCTCGACATCGAGGGCCAGCGCAACGGCAACGACGGTCCGTACCAGGATGAGGGTCGCCACATGGTCCCCGACGCCAACAAGCCGCTCGACGTCACCGCGACCGACGCCGACATCATCTGGCTGTACGATGTCCCCAATCAGGCGGGGACCTGGCCGCACGACGGCGCTCACGCTTCGATTCTGATCGACGGCGACTTCCTCTATCTCAACACGAGCAACGGCGTAGACAACACGCACGCGAAGATTCGTCGGCCCGACGGGCCCAGCCTCATCGTCCTGGACAAGAAGACCGGCCGGCTGGTGGCCCGCGACAACGAAGGGATTGGCCCGCGGATCTTCCATTCGACCTGGTCGTCGCCCGCGATGGGAGTGGTCGACGGCCGCAAGTTGATCTTCTTCTGCGGCGGGGACGGCGTGGTCTACGCCTTCGAGCCGCTGACGGTCGCTCCGCGGGAGGGAACGGTGGAAAAGCTCAAACGCGTATGGCGGTTCGATCCGGATCCCACGGCTCCGAAGGAGAACGTCAGCCAGTATCTCCGCAATCGGGAGGTCAGCCCGAGCAACATCAAGAGCACGCCGGTGTTCCACGACGGCCGTCTGTACATCACGCACGGCGGCGACATCTGGTGGGGCAAGGATCAGGCGTGGCTCAAGTGCATCGACGCCACGAAGACGGGCGAAGTCACCGACTCGGCTCTGCTCTGGTCCTACGAGTTGAAAGAACACTGCTGCTCGACGCCGGCCGTTCACGACGGACTCGTCTATGTCGCCGATTGCGGGCGGATGATCCACTGCGTCGACGCCGCCACAGGGCAGGCCTGCTGGACTCAGGAAACCAAGGGGGACATCTGGGCTTCGACGCTGATTGCCGACGGCAAGCTCTACGTGGGCACGAACCGACGCGACTTCTGGATCCTGGCCGCCGGCCGGGAGAAGAAAGTCCTCAGCACCGTCCAGATGGACACCGCGGTCTCCGCGACGCCCACCGCGGCCAACGGCGTCCTCTACGTGACCACGATGAAAAAGCTCTACGCATTGCAGAAGACGCAGTGATCGGTTTGCATCTATGGTGGCGCAGAGAGCATCGCCTCCCGGCGTCATTGCGAACCCGTACTGTCCATGCCGGTGTGCGACTACGTTTCGTGGGGGCTCCGGGTGGCATCCTCAAGGCCGGTAGGCCTTGGGGATGGTCGAATGCGAACCGGCTCCCTGCGCGGGTCAGGCCATCCCCAAGCCCTGGGGGCTTGAGGCTGCCACCCTCAAGGAAGATGCCGACCCCGGACAAATACGGTCATGCCCCCCCGCAGGGGGACCTCGCGCGGATCTTGTATTCCCGGTCCTTCTTGGGTATAATGAAGTCATCCCCTCGGATGTGAGGGAACGAGAACGTGTGGATGCAGCTTGGGTTGTGAGGAGCGGGAGACATGCGTCATTGTGAAGCCGTGTTACCGGGCTTGTTGTTGGTGGGTCTGTTGTCGATTCCCGGGGTCTGCAGGGCGCAGGACGCCGTTATCACGGACTTCCACCTCTCTCTTACGGCCGAGCACAGCGGCAGTACCGGCACGATCAAGGCGGCCGCCCGTTGGAGGGTCCAGGAAGGGTCGGCCATCTACTACCGCCTGGTCACCGAAGGGCGACGCATCGCGGCGAGTTCCCAGGGGCGAAAGTCGGCGACAGGGTACGCCGAGTATTGGCTTTGCTCGTACGAAGAGTTCCAGGTCCTCAAGGAGGACTATTTCTCTCGCTCGCATACATTCACGCTTGAAGCGGTGGGCAATTGGGGCGACGCAAAGACATGTTTCACCTACACGTACGAGCCGCCGGACATCCTGCGCATCGAGAACCGCGTTGCCGGTTCCTCCGACCTGCAGTGGGGCTCGCTCGAGATCGATCATCATCCGGACGCCAACGAGGGCTCGGATGTCTATGATACGGCCTATGACGCGATGTATGTGCCGGCCATGGGGGCAATTGCGTCTGTCCAGACCGACCCCGACACCGGGGCGATCCGGCGACTGGCTCTGGACGCGAGGCCGAAGGAGAGCCTCAGTGATATCGACATCGAGTTGAGCCTGGCATCCGACACCGGCGCTGCGATCAGCTTCGCCAAGGAAACGGGCAACGAGTTGTTCCTGTCCCTTCCAAGGCAGAACACAGGGTACGACTTTCGTCCCAATCCTCTGACGTTGCAGCGGTACGATCCGCTGTATCCCGCCGTGCAGTATCCCCTCTACGATGTCCGCAGGGTGGTTGCGGAGTGCGACGGCCTGATGTGGTTGCCGCCGCTGAAAGGCTCGTACGATTCGGGTATGCCGTATGCCCATTTCAGGTTGAGCTTTACGAGAAAGGCTTCAGGCGATCTGGACGACGACGGGCGTGTGGATCTGCGGGACTTT
>CALMMH010000956.1 GCA_937868145.1 uncultured Phycisphaerales bacterium | reverse complement strand
GAAGCCATTCTGCTGCAAGTAGTAAGCCGCGGAAAGACCCGCCGGACCGGCGCCGATGATCGCCACTCGTTTGGCTTGTTTCGGGGCCGGCGCGGGACTGTAAGGTTGACCGGAGGCCAGATCCACATCGGCAACGTGCCGCTTGAGCAGGCAGATCGACACCGCGTCGTCGTGCTGCTTTCGCCGGCACACCTTTTCGCACGGGGCCGGACAAATTCGCCCGAGCGTGGCCGGTAAAGGGATGTCGCGTTTGATCGTCGCGATGGCGTCCTTCAACTGTCCGGCGGCGATCTGCCGGATCATCAACGGAATATTCATCCGAGCCGGGCAACCCATCTGGCATGGGCCCATGCAGTCGCCGACGTGATCGCTGAGCAGCAGCTCCAACGCAGATCTTCTCGCCTCGAACACCGGTTCGCAATCGCTCTCGACCTGCATGCCGTCGCGCACCGGCGTGCCGCACGCCGGCACAAGCGAACCCATACCGGCGACCTTGACCACGCACACCATGCAGCTCGTCGTCGCCTCGTGTCCGCGCAGGTGACACATCGTGGGGATGACGATTCCCAGCTTCTGCGCCGCGTCGAGAATCGTTGCGCCGGCGTCCACTTCCACTTCGCGACCATCAATCGTAATCTTCGGCATGGCTACTCAACTCGCACGGCCTTGGCGGGACAAACGGCCTTGCAGGTCCCGCATCGGACGCATTTCTCAAGATCGATTTCGTGCTTCTCGTACGGCTTCATTGCGATGGCCTCGGTCGGACAATGCTGGGCGCAGATCGTGCAGCCGATGCAATCGTCGGTGATCGAGTACTTGATCAGGGCCTTGCACTTTCCGGCCGGGCAGCGGCCCTGCACGTGGGCCTCGTACTCGTCGCGGAAGTACCGCATCGTCGAAAGGACCGGGTTCGGGGCCGTTTTTCCCAGGCCGCAGAGGCTGCCTTGCTTGATCATCTTGGCCAGATGCTCGAGTTCGTCGAGGTCGGCCGACTCGCCCTTGCCGGCGCACAGACGGTCGAGGATGTCCAGCATCCGCCGCGTCCCCACTCGGCAGAACGTGCACTTGCCGCACGATTGGTTCTGCGTGAACTGGAGGAAGTACCGGGCGATGTCGACCATGCAGTCGGTCTCGTCGAGCACGACCAGCCCGCCGGAACCCATCATGGCCCCCGCTTCCGTGAGGGACTCGTAATCGACCGAAAGGTTGTCCCGCGAGGCGGGGATGCAGCCGCCGGAAGGACCGCCGACCTGCACGGCTTTGAACTTCAGTCCACCGGCGATGCCGCCTCCGATCTCCTCGATGATCTGACGAACCGAGACGCCCATGGGCACCTCGATCAAGCCGCCCCGCGCGATCTTGCCGGCCAGGGCGAAGACTTTCGTCCCCTTGCTTCTTCCGGCTCCGATGCGGGCGAACGCCTCAGCCCCATTGCGGAGAATCCACGAAACGCACGCGTAGGTCTCGACGTTGTTGATCAGCGTCGGCTGTCCCCAAAGCCCCTTCTGCGCCGGGAACGGAGGCCGCAATCTCGGCATGCCGCGGCGGCCTTCGATGCTCGCCATCAACGCGGTTTCCTCGCCGCAGACGAACGCCCCCGCGCCGGCCACGATCTTCATTTGCAGAGAGAAGTCCGTGCCCAAAACATGATCGCCCAGGAGCCCTCGCTCCCGGCACTTCTCCAAAGCCTCGGTGACCCGTTTGATCGCCAACGGGTACTCGGCCCGAATGTAGAGGAATCCTTCGCGAGCGCCGACGCAGCAGGCCGCGATCGCCATGCCCTCGATGATGCGGTAGGGATAGGACTCCATCAGCATGCGGTCCATGAACGCGCCGGGATCGCCTTCGTCGCCATTACAAACGACGAATTTCTTCTCGGAGCCCGCCGCACGCACGGCCGACCACTTCAGATGCGTCGGGAACCCCGCCCCGCCCCTGCCGCGAAGGCCGCTGATCTCGATCTGCTTGATCACGGCTTCCGGCGTAAGTTCCTTGATCGCTTTCTCCAGAGCCTGGAATCCGCCGTTGCGCTGGTACTCGTCAAGGTCGGTCGGATCGATGTGGCCGCAGTTTTCCGTCGCGATATGGATCTGCCGGCCGAGAAAATCCGACACAGCCTGATCCCTTGGGTGGATTGAATAGCGCGTAACGGGCTCCCACTTCTCATCCGTCAGCAGGCGGTCCAGAGTCGAGGACACAGCAGTCGAAAGCTTCCTGTGAGGACCGTGCACGCCGAAATGCCGCTGAATGATCGGTTTGGCGTCCTCCGGCTGCACGCGGGCATAGAGAAATGACGACTGGTTCGGCAGCACGATTTCCAGCAGAGGCGTCTGGTGGCACATGCCCACGCAGCCGACCCGCTTGACGGGCACGTCGACGCCGGTCTGAGCCAGAGCTTCCTGGAGCGCGCCGTGCAGCTTGCCGCTGCCGCGAGCGACGCAGCAGGAACCCAATCCGATCCGCACCTCGCCGCGGGCGTCGGCCTTGCCCTTGCGCAGACCATGCGTTTTGCCCGGCGAAGCCGCTCGGCTCTGTTCGTGCTTGAGAAAATCGCTCAGAACATGAGGGACGGTCTCCCGTGTCAGATGGCCATAAGTGACGTCGTCGATCTGCACCGCCGGCGCGAGGGTGCAACAGCCCAGACACGCGATTCGCTCGACCGTGAACAGTTTCTGGGCATCGGTGTCCTCGCCATCGGGGATTCCGAGTTGAGTGCGGAACGCTTCGTAGACTGCTTCGGCGCCCTTGACGTGGCAGGCAGTCCCGATGCACACATGGATGATGTGTTTGCCCGCGGGACGATGGCGGAACTGATCGTAGAACGTCGAGACGCCCGCGATCGAGGCCGGCGTGATTTCCGTCAGCTCGCACACCCGCCGGAGGGCTTCATTCGGCAGATAGCCATAGTGTCCCTGGATCGCCTGCAGGATCTCCAGCACCTTTTCCTTGCCGGCGCCGACCCGCTTGACGGTTTCCTCAACGAACGTCAGATCCAGTTCTTCCATCACTGTGCCTGCCCGATGCAGTAAAGATTCTCTGTTCCGCGGATGTAGATCCGGCCGTCGGCGAACGCGGGCGACGCGTAACATTCCTCGCCCAGCTCGCACCTGCCCAGTTCCTTGAACTCGGGCCCGGTCTGGACGATGCGCATTATGCCCTTCATGTCCAAGATGTAGAGCTTGTCGCCCACAAGGCTGGGCGAGGCCCGAAAGTCCCCTTTGATGTCCTGCTCGTACACCTTCTCGCCCGTTTCGACCTTGCAGCAAATCAGCAGGTCCGCGCTCTCCAGGAGGTAAACGTATTTCCCGTCGCTGACGGGCGAACAGATATCCGGGCCGCCTTCCTCCATTCTCCACGCGATGTGCGTCTCGGTGACGTTGCCCTGCCCCGTCGGCTTGACCGCGACCATCTGTGAGTACGGCTGAATCGCCATAAGCAGCCCGCCGGCGTAAATCGGCGAAGGAGCCAGGTCGCCGCCGAGGCACTCGGCCCGCCAGATCTCCTTGCCGGTCGCGGGGTCGTACGCGATCATGTTCGGATCCGCCATCGCGATCAACTGCGGCTTGCCCGCCACGTCCACGACGACAGGCGTAGTCCAGGAATTCGGCAAATCGCGTTTGGCTTCCCAGGCGACCTGGCCGGTGACGCCGTCCAACGCAATGATCTTCGACTTGCCTTCAGTGCCGTCGCCCTGGTCGTCCTGAACGATCACGAGCTTTTCATAGGTCTCCAGAGAGGACGCATAGCCATAGGCGCTGTCGGGAACGCCGAGACTCTTGTGCCACAGCCGCCGGCCGGTGAAATCGAACGCTGCGACATCGCCTGTGGGGAAGATCGCGTAGATCCGCTTGCCGTCGGTGGCGACGGTGCAGGCGGCGTAGCCCGTGTCTTCCATGATCTCCAGCTTGGCCCCGTCCGGCGTCGTCGGGACATCGCCCTTCCACAACAACTGGCCGCCCTTGGCGTCGTAGCAGTACACCTGCCGAGCATTCGCATCGGCCCCCGCGAGGAAAATGCGGTCCTTCCAGACCACAGGCGAATTCCGTCCCGGCATGGGCGTCGGGCTCTTCCACAGAACGCCTTCGCCCGTCTTGCCGTTCCAGGAGGTCGGAATGTTCGTATACGCGCTGACGCCGGCCCCGCCGGGACCCCGGAATCGATGCCACTGCGTCTGCTTCTCTTCCATCGAGGCAAACGCCGGACCTGTCTCTTCGGCCTTCGCGAACTCCACCCACCCGCTCATTCCGAGGGCAACCAACCCCACAGCCAAAACCGCCAATCCGCCAACAACCGCCCATCGGGCTTGTCTTGCCTCTCTCACTTGATTCTCTCCTCGATCCGTTGCATGTCGGGGCCGGGGAAGTCCCTTGCCCAAGTCGTGTGCGATCTTGCCTGCCACCAGCAGAACCACCACCCCGGCCAGCAACATGTGGGCCGCCTTGTGGGCGAAGTCGAGCCGCCAGATTCGGTCTCGCCGAATCCTGAGATCCAGTTGCCGAATCTCAGACGGGAGCGTCTCATTCGTTGGGTCCTTCTGGACCCGAGACTGCAAGTCGGCCAGTCTGGTTTCTCTCGATGGCCCGACGATCGCGCTGCCGATGAGATTCACAGTCAACATCGCGGTAAAGAGGGCCGTGAACACGCCGCCGACAACTGCGGTGTTCTTCGCTGCCTGATGCCAAACCTGCGTTCGTTCTGTCTGCTGTGTCATGCGTGTCCCGCCACCGCCTCCCGGCTCTTCGTGAGCCGCTCATGCTCCTTCGGACAGAATTTATAGCACCGCCCGCAGGCGAAGCAACTCGCCGCGTCCGCTTCGTACTCGGTTCGCCTGCGACGAACCGACAGAGCGATCAGCTTGCCGCCGGCCATCAGGCCGACGAACCCGCCGAGCAATGCCCCGCCCAAGCCGAACCGAGTGCGGATCTTCGTCGCGTCCTCGTAGAGCAAGTCGGTCGTCTGCCCCGTCGCACGAAATGCGTCGCTGACGTTGGTCGTCCCTTGGACTTTGCCGGCTTCTTCCAGGTAGATCCGTTCGGCCGTGCGGACCCTCGGATGCACGCGAGCCAACTGGTTCCTCAGCGTGTAACCGCCCCAGACGCCGCCGGCGATCAGGATCGGCAACAACACCAGGAACAAGGCCAGACGCCTCTTGGCGATCCGGTACTCGCCCTCCGGCCAATCTCCCGTCGGCTCGCGAATTGCGCCGAACGGGCAGGCGTTCTCGCATAGACGGCACTGGATGCACTCGTTGGGCGTGATCGTCACCCGCCGCTTGGAGAGCCGGGACAGTTGCCGCAGGATCACGCCGTAGGGGCACAGGAACCGGCAGTACGGCCGCCCGACAAACAAACCAATGAGCAGCAGACTCGCTCCGATGACCAGGATGTTCCAGTTGCCGCCGAGCCTAAAGAACCCGACGAATGGGTCGTATCGACAGATGACAAACGCGCTGCCGGTGGCGGCAAAGAGGACCGCCGCCCCGAAATAAGTGTACGCGATCAGTCGCAGGCCGCTCTCCAGCCCGCGAGGCACTGCGACCGGTCGAATCAGAACCGCATCCTGGATCGCCCCCAGGGGACAGATCGCCCCGCAGAACACTCGCCCGTGGAACAGCGTGAACACCAGCGGCACGACGAAGAAGATCGCTGCCGCGATGGGGATTGCGTAGCTGCTGTCGAAAACAGTCAACGTCACGTTCTGAATCGCCCCGATCGGACAGATGCAGCCGTCCCGCAGAAAACCAAAGTAGAGCAGCGAGCCAATCATCAGAGCGAAGACGGCCCGGCGGCTTCGTCTCTTGAGAATCAGATACGAGGCCAGCAACAGGCCACCGATCAGCACGGCGGCATCAATGTACTCACGGATGACCGGCTGCGCCGCCGGCGAAGTCGTCTGTGGAAACGTGTAGCCGCTCTCGAATTCCGGCGGCGGAAAACGAATCTCTCCCTGCGCGACCAGACAAGAGCCCAGGATCGCAATGAGAAACATCACGATCCACGCTCCGCAAAATGGAGGATTGGACATGTTTTTAAAGGGAACCGAAGACAGGGATTCCCTTGAAGAATGCATGCCTAATCCTCCATTTTGCGGAACTCTACTTATGAACCGGGCGAATCGCTTCATGGTTTCTGGTCCGTCCCCTTCAACAAATACGGCTGATCCGCGGGCACCCGCTTGAACGCCTGCGAGGGACAGGCCGCCGCGATCGCGCATTCGTTGCAGTTCTTGCACCGGTCGTGGCGAACCTGCAGGAAGAGCGATCCATTGCCGAACACCATACAGCCTTTGACACACTTGCCGCACCCATTGCACAGCGACTCGTCGATCGTGTACTCGTAGTACGGGTCCTCGACGTAGGTCCGCTTGATGGCCCCGGTCGGGCACAGTTCATTCTCAGCCCCTGTGTCCAACGCCTTCGGCTCCGGCACGAGATACGCGGTGCACAAATCGCAGTAGCCGCACATCGCATAGGCCTGCACGCACTTGACGGCGGAATCCTCCAGCACGCAGTACGTCGCACAGTTGCCGCATGCGATGCACTTGTACGGATCGATCTGCCAGACCGTGTTGTCCGAATTGCTCTTGGCGACGCTCAGACCCGCCGCGGTTCCGGCCCCGGCCAGGCACGCTCCCCAGAGTCCTTCCCGGAGGAACTTACGACGATTCATGGATTCCTGCTTATCCGTCATGGCGAATCCTCGCTACCACCTCACGGGTCGAGAGAGCCCGAGGCAGGCCGCAATCCTCGAATACCCCGCACGCCCGGCACATCCCGCTGTTGAGGCATTTGCCTTCCCGCAGGAGCCTGCGACGCTTTACAGCGACGGCCGCACCGCCCAGCCCGAGCAACGCGAGGCTCGCATTGCGCAGGGTTCGCGTCACGAACCGCCGCCGCGCCTGCAATCTGCTTAGAAACTCATTCACTGATCCGCCCCCTTCTTACGAAACACCTTGACCGTGTTGTCCGCCGGGTCAAGGACGTAGATTCGACCGTCGGCCCCGGCCGCCAGATCCAAACCTCTTTCCTGCCCCTCTTCCGGCGAGTCGTAGATCTTGATCTGCCTGCCCGAAGCGAACAGGTCGGGACCGGCCACCACGCCCACGAAGCCGCCGTCGCTGTTGTAGACCTTGACCCGGACGAGCCCCTTCTCAGCCGTCACGAAACCGCCGTCCGGCAAGATGGTGAAACTCACCGGATTGCAGCATCCGCAGAACCCTTTGATCCCGTTCGACCGCTCGCCCCAGAAGAATTCGAGGTTGCCGTCGAGGGTGAACGTATCGATGCGATTTCGGCCAGGGTCCGCGACGCGGAGCAGACCGTCGCGGGAAACCGCTAAGTCAAAATGCGGGCTCGGCACAAAAAAGCCCGGGATTTCGCGGTCGGGGTCCTTCTCGCCGATGTGGCCCACGAGCGTGCCGGCGGTGTCGAAGTGCAACACAATCCGATGTCCGGCGTCCGCCACGAAGACCGCGTCGCCGTGCCTGGCGACGCTC
>CALMMH010000955.1 GCA_937868145.1 uncultured Phycisphaerales bacterium | reverse complement strand
CGATCCCTCCTCGGTGATCTACGACGCCCTGGATTACGCCCGGCCGCGCGACTTTTGAGCCAGGAAGCTCGTCGTGGGCAAATCCCTTCACCGTATCGGACGCAGCGTCATTATCGGACAGACTTTACCTTCGCACCCCCTCAATTTGGCCGAACCTAGGCGAAATCCAGGCAAATAGGGCTTGGGTTCCGGGGTCAAAACAGGTACAATGGCTATTGTTGAGAAGGGTGATCTTGGGGGTTTATTTGAGCAGCAGGCATTTGCTTTTGTTTGCCACACTCTCGATTGTTGGCCTTGGAGGCTCTTCGACGCGGGCTGATCGGGCGATCAGTGCCTTCGAGCTGTTCGACAGGGTGCGCGGGATGTGGCTCGGGCAGCTCGTCGGCAACGCCGCCGGCCGGGCAACCGAGGGGCTCTACAACGGCTCTTCGCCCAATCCCGATGACTCGGTTCCCTGGCAGATCAAGCAGATCTGGGATGCCGACGACGACACCGACGTCGAGTACATCGCCTTGCACACTCTCTTTGCCTGCGGATTCGACTGCAATTCTGATCAGATCGCCGACGATTGGACCACCCACATGACCGCCGACGGGATTTACGTGGCCAACAAACAAGCCTGGCGTCTGATGCTCGACGGCCACACGCCTCCCGAGACCGGCAGTCGGACTTATAACCAACACTGCTATTCCATCGACTCGCAGATCTGCACCGAGATCCTCGGCGCGGTTTCGCCGGGACTGCCTCAGGCCGCGGTCGATCTGGCGGGGAAGTTCGGACGAATCACCAACGAGGGGTTCGCGGTCCATGCGGCCCAGTTCTACGCCGCGATGTACGCGCAGGCCTTCTTCGAGCCGAACGTCGTTGAACTGGTCTCGCGAGGCCTGGAAGCAATTCCCGCGAGCAGTCGCACGGCTGCGGTTGTGCGGGACGTGCTCGGCTGGTACACCGACGACGTCAACGACGGATCGCTCGATTGGCGTGCGACTCGCGAAAGGCTCTACGACAATTATCAAGGCGCCGACAGCTTCGGCCGCTATTACAACTGGGTCGAGTCCACGATCAACACCGGCGCGACCGTTCTGGCCCTCCTCTACGGCGGCGGCGACTTCAAGCAGACGGTCCAGATTGCGGTCCTGGCCGGCTGGGACTGCGACTGCAACCCCGCCACCGCGGGCGGCCTGCTCGGCATCATCCACGGCTTCACCGGCCTGCCGAGCGATCTGACGGACCCGAACGTCTGCGGCGACGTGTATCAGAATGTCTCGCGCCCGGGCTTGCCTGTCGCGTCGGCTCTGCTGCCGCAGTCCGATACGATCAGCGGAATCGCGATTCACATGCTCCTGCTGGCGAATGAGAACGTTCTGCGAAACGGCGGTTCGCTGACGAGCGACGGGAACGACGTGGTCCTGTTGATTCCCGAAGCGGACGCGGTGGCTGTGGAATTCGAGAAGCCCGATCCCAACGGGCCCTTCGGCCTGGTCGCCAAGGCGCTGGCCGCCGGCATCACGGTTACGCCGACCGCCTCCGTGCAGCGATACAATTCCAAGCTGGACCGCAACAATCTCCCGTCGATCCTCGACGGCGTGACCGACAACTCCTACAACGGACGCAAGCCCTACTATACGTACGTCTCCGATGCGAACGACCGGCCCGTGGCGGACTGGTACGCGCTGAGTTTCTCCGAAGAAGTCCAATTCAGCGAGTTGACCTTCCATGAGGGCGACGTCGTCTGGAGCAAGCTCAACACGTACTACCGGGAAGATGAGCCGCTCGGCGGTTACTTCGAGAATCTCGCCGTTCAAATCCGACGCGACGGTCAGTACCGCGAGCCGGCGGGTCTGACGGTGTCCGAGGATCTCGACCGCTTCCGGATGTATCAGGCGATTACGTTTCGTTTCGCTCCGACGATCGGCGATGCAATCCGCATCGTCGGCACGGCGGGGGGCTCGAAACGGTTTACCACGATTCTTGAGTTAGAAGTCGAAGGCGATCTTTGTGAGGACCCCAATGCAACGACCATCGACGCCACAGACCAGTGATGGCAAAGAAGTGTGTCAGCCGATCGATTTGGCCAGGATCCGCAAGGCAATCCTGTCGGACAAGCCGGGTCGGATAGGCTTCACTCGCTTCATTCACCTGGCTTTCCATCCGCCGTATCGGAGAAGTACGGGAGGTGTCGGAAGCTGACGAAAAAGAAACACGGACAACCACGGACTCACACGGACCTGCACGGGCGATGCTGTCCGTGGGGTCCGTGGAAGTCTGAGTCGGTCCGTGTTCGAGTGATCACTCTTTTTCCGCCACGGCCTTCGAGCCTGCATGGTTGCCATTGCTTCTCTGGCCAAACCTGGTATAATCTAGGGCATGAAATCACTGCTCAAGAGCAATCCGTACCTAGTCGATCCGGACAAACGGAAGGCCCTCCTTCGTCACAATGCTCGGCAGTCTTCGATCTTCGAAGGCGCACGAGGCATTCCCGCTCAACTCTCGAAACCGCGGCGCAATCGCCGCTCTAAAGCCTCTGCAAAGAAAGTCGTCAAGCGATCATAGTCCCGTACATAGCTTTGCCTGACGGCCTCCAGATATGCCGCACTCCTGTTCTTGGCGTTTTGGCCGACGAAACCATAGTCCGGCGCGGGCAAGCCGGCTTGGAAAGCCATAAGGTCCGATACCCATCTCGCCAGTCGTCCATTGCCTTCCCGAAACGGATGGATCAACAGCAATTCCGCATGCACCTCAGCGATGCCATGTGCGACCCCAGCTAGAGGACCTGGTCTACAGGGCGTACATCTCGCAAGCACACCTCTCTCGAAGGCGTCCATGTTCTGAGCGATACGAAACGCCGGCGGCCAACGGAATCCTCCTTTGGTCAGTTCCACGGTTCGATACCGCCCAGCCCATTCGTATATCTCGCCCAACCAGTCTCTATGCATTCGGCAAAGCAGGTCGGCCGTCAGACGGGTATCCGGTCCGATGCACTCCAGGGACTTTTCCTGGGCAGCTACGAGAGACTCGAACTCCAGTCGGTCCATCTCCATCTTGCGACGGATCCCGAGTCGGTTCCTCATGACTCGTCCACGTGATCCCGGCTCAGACTCCGCCTCAGAACCTTCAGGTGTGATGTAGCGACTTGGCTTGTGATTCCAGTCCTTCTTACGCGCCATGGGGACAAGCCTCCACCATGCTCGTGGCCTTGTGGGATCGACACCCGCCAAGCGGAGCCATCAATATGTTGTGCGGACTGTCCGTTACTTCTCCGCCGCGATCTTTTCGGGCTTCTCGGCTTTTTCCGCCTTGATCTCGTTGAGGATCGCCTGGGCCTCTTCGAGGTTCTTCGGCGGCCACTGTCCCGCGGCCTGAAGCTCCTTGAGCTTCTCGATGCCCTTGGCGCTGACGATCGTGCGGCATCGCGGGAACTTGTTGCAGCCGAGGAACGGACCCCGTTTGCTCTGGCGGATGACCAGCTCGCCGGTC
>CALMMH010000954.1 GCA_937868145.1 uncultured Phycisphaerales bacterium | reverse complement strand
GTGATCGCCCGTGTGCTGCAGGGCGAAACCTACCAGGGACGCGCGTTCGTCGTGAACAAATGGTACATCACGGCCTATGAGCCGATCCTCGACTCCACCAAGAAAGTGATCGGCATGCTATACGTCGGCGTGCCCCAGGAGAGCGTCACCTCGCTGCGGACGTCCATCATGGCCGCCAAGGTGGGCAAGACCGGCTATGTCTTCGTCCTGGACTCCAAGGGCAAGTACGTCATCTCCGCCGGCGGAAAACGCGACGGAGAGTCCGTCTGGGAAGCCAAGGACGCCACCGGGTCCCTGTTCATCCAGGACATCTGCAAGAAAGCCCTTGCGTTGAAAGAAGGCCAGACGGATGAACAACGCTATCCGTGGAAAAACGACGGCGACGCCGTGGCCCGCGAGAAAGTCGCACGGCTGGTCTACTTCGAGCCCTGGGACTGGGTTATCGGCGTCGGCTCCTATCTCGATGAGTTCTATGAGGCCAAGGACCAGGTCACGCAAATCGGAGCCGCAGGGAATCGGCTTCTGGCCACGATCGCCGGTGGATCGCTGGTCGTCGCCATCCTCATCTGGTTCTTCATGGCCCGCAGCATCACGCGCAAGATCCAGGTCGTTGTGAAACAACTGACCGAAGGAGCCGAGCAGGTGGCGTCCGCCTCCGGACAGATTTCCTCGGCCTCCCAGTCGCTGGCCGAGGGAGCCACCGAACAGGCCGCCGGACTCCAGGAGACCTCCAGCAGTCTGGAAGAGATGTCCGCGATGACCAAGCAGAACGCCGACAGTGCCCAGCAGGCCAACACGCTGGCGGAAGAAGCCAAGAAGTCCGCGGGCACCGGCGCCGAGTCCATGGGCCGGATGAATGCGGCGATCCTGGACATTCAGAAGAGCTCCGACGAGACCGCCAAAATCATCAAGGTCATCGACGAGATCGCGTTCCAGACGAACCTGTTGGCGCTGAACGCCGCGGTCGAGGCCGCCCGCGCGGGCGAGGCCGGCAAGGGCTTTGCCGTGGTGGCCGAGGAAGTGCGGAATCTGGCGATCCGATCGGCGGAAGCGGCCAAGAACACCGCCGCCATGATCGAGGAGTCCGTCAGAAACTCCAAAAACGGAGTCGACATCGCCACCGAGGTCGGCAAAGTTTTGGAGGAGATCGTTCAGAGCGTGGGCAAGACCACAAATCTGGTCAGTGAAATTGCCGCGGCCAATCAGGAGCAGGCCAAAGGCATCGACCAGGTCAACACGGCGGTCGCCCAGATGGACAAGGTCACCCAGCAGAACGCCGCCAACGCCGAGGAATCCGCCAGCGCCTCTGAGGAACTGTCCGCACAGGCCCAGGCGATGAATGAGATGGTAAATCAACTGGCCGTGCTGGTCGAGGGCTGCGGTTCGCAGCAATCCGACAGGAAGACTGCGGTCGTGCACGACCGGAAGTATGGATCGGACCTGAAGGCCGGACGCGGAGCCGCAAAACACGCGGTCGCAACCCCACAATTCGGCAGGTCGGATGAGGCTTTCCATCAGATTACCCAGAGCAAAAAGAAAACAGCCAAGTCCGCCAAGCGGTCTCAGAGCCACGACATCCCTTTGAACGATGACGATGCGATGGATCACTTCAATTCCTGACAGGACCACCGACAAAAGCGCAGCCCCCGGGCGGACCACTCCGGTCCGCCCGGGACGCGTTTCTTCCTCCTTCTCTCAACAATCCACGCTTCATCCTCCGACTCCGCGCCGCCGGCACACAAGTTCTCGAAAAGATTTTCCCTCTTGACACCCCTCGAACTCCTCCCTACGATACTCCCTTGTTCTTTTTCAAGTGCATGATTCGACTGCAGGTCTTGGAGCTCTTGCTCCGAGATAGGCAAACGGGAACGCGGTGAAAATCCGCGACGGTCGCGCCGCTGTGAGCGTCTGTTCCGAATCCATTCGGAAATCCCCGAGACACCGGCTCTCTGAAATCTCAAATTTGAAATCTGAGATCTCAGAAGAGCCCAAGCCACTGTTCGCTGTATGCGGATGGGAAGGAGTCTCAGGGTAAGACGCGAGTCAGAAAACCTGCCTGTGGTTGGATGCGCAAGGTGTTGTGTTCTCGCGATATGGAACGCACGTGGCAGGTGAGCCGAGGCCTTTGGGCCCGGTTCGCTGGATCTTCGACAAGAGCCGTCGTTCCTCTCGCGGGAGCGACGGTTTTTTTATTGTCCGACAGAAGGTCCCGCGTCCTGGGCCTCTGCCAGGGGATTCTCACGCCACGATCGGCGTGGAAACGCCCCGCAAAGGAGGTAGAGTATGAAGTCCACGTCCCCCCGGTCCCATTCCACACATGCCGTTCCATTCCCCGCAGGGCTAACATGCATCTGGGTTCTTCTGACTGCCGGCGCACTCCATGCGACCGTCGCCACGTTTGACGATCTGACACTGGCCCCCGAGTCCTGCTGGAACGGCAACGACGGCTCAGGCCAATTCACCAGCGGCCAGGCCTCTTTCAACAACCTCTACAACGTCGATTGGGCCTGCTGGGA
The DNA here is from genome assembly GCA_937868145.1 of uncultured Phycisphaerales bacterium. Classification (GTDB taxonomy): domain Bacteria; phylum Planctomycetota; class Phycisphaerae; order Sedimentisphaerales; family Anaerobacaceae; genus PLanc-01. The sequence continues at coordinate 9,875 of CALMMH010000954.1, read as the reverse complement.
GGGATTCGCCTACTCCAATTGCACCGACACCAACGACACAGACTATGCGATCGCCCAGTACAACGCCATCGCCGGGTCCGGCCAGGGAGGCACATCCAACTACGCAGTCGCTTTCGTCGGTTGGGAGACCATCCCGACGCTGACCTTCGACAATCCGCAGGTCTTCACCGGCCTGTACGTCACGAACAACTGCTATGCCTTCCACGAGATGCGAGACGGCGGCGCCTTCACCAAGAAGTTCGGCGGAGACACCGGCGACGATCCCGACTGGTTCAAACTCACCATCACAGGCCTTGACCCCAACGATCTGGCCACCGGCACCATCGAATTCTACCTGGCCGACTTCCGATTTGAGAACAAAAGCCAGGATTACATCCTGGACTCCTGGGCCTTCGTCGATCTGTCTTCGCTGGGCGCAGTCAAGGCCCTCCAGTTCACCCTGGCTTCCAGCGACACCGGCGATTTCGGCATGAACACCCCCGCCTACGTCTGCATCGATACCGTCCTCCCGCGATACAACGTCGCTACGTTCGACGATCTGACGCTGGCCGCCGAGTCCTGCTGGAACGGCGACGACGGCTCAGGCCAATTCACCAGCGGTTCGGCTTCCTTCAACAATCTCTACAACGTCGATTGGGCCTACTGGGAGGGCTTCGCCTACTCCAATTGCACCGACGCCAACGCCACAGGCTATACCGCCCAGTACAACGCCATCGCCGGGTCCGGCCAAGGCGGCACAGCCAACTACGCGGTCGCTTTCGTCGGCTGGGAGACCATCCCGACGCTGACCTTCGACAATCCGCAGATCTTCACGGGCCTGTACGTCACGAACAACTCCTATGCCTTCTACGAGATGCGAGACGGCGGCGCCTTCACCAAGAAGTTCGGCGGAGACACAGGCGACGACCCGGACTGGTTCAAGCTCACCATCACAGGCGTCGACGCCAACGACCTGGCCACTGACGCGGTCGAATTCTACCTCGCCGACTTCCGCTTTGAGAACAAGAGTCAGGATTACATTCTGGACTCCTGGGCTTTCGTCGATCTGACCTCGCTGGGAACCGTCAAGGCCCTCCAGTTCACCCTGGCTTCCACCGACACCGGCGATTTCGGCATGAACACCCCCGCCTACGTCTGCATCGATGCGATCGTCAGCGGAGTGGGCCAGGACGAGCAAACCGTCGATACCCCGGCCGAACCTGTTGCAGGAGAGAACTCATGCCGGGGCAAATGACGACAGGCGTCTTCCTCTGTTTCATGGTCGCGTGTACGACTCTCGCTGGGTCGTACACGCAATCCGGGATCGACGGCTATATCGATCCGAACACGCGGCGTCACTGCGATCCCGAGGCATCTCAGGCCCTGCTCAATCCGATCTTTCGCGCTTGGGCGGTCGAGGTCGTCGAATACGCCCCTTCGGACCAGACATGGTCGGGCGACTGGGACGATCCGACAAAGGCTCTCGGGCCCGTCACGGGAAGGTTCTCCGACATCGTCAGCCTCGGCGAGCTGACGCCACAGGAGATTCTGCAAGGCGTTCTGCCCGGTCACATCACGCTGCTGTTTGACGATCCGAACGACCCGAACGGCAATGGGGCAATCGCCAACCTATCCGGCTACGATTTCGCGGTCTTCGAGAACGGCATGGTGTCGCAGGTCACTACGGCGCTGGGTTCGCTTAAGGGGCTATTGCTGGCCGAACTGGCCTATGTCGAAGTGTCGTCCAACGGCGTGGACTTCGTAAGATTTCCCACGGTGTCCCTCACGCCCACCCGAACCGGCGCCTATGGCACGATCGACATGAGCGACGTCTGCAACCTCGCCGGCAAGCACCCGAACGCCTATGGCGTCTGCACAGGCACCCCCTTCGATCTCGATGAACTTGCCGATCATCCGGACGTGACCTCGGGCAAGGTCGATTTGAACGCCATTCGCTATGTGCGGATCGTGGACGTGCCCGGCAGCGGCGATTTCCTCGACGACGCCGTGCTGCACGTCGATCCGAACACGGGCCCCGAGTGGCTCAATTACTCACAGAACCACCCGATCTACGATCAGTGGCCCACCTGGGGTTCCGGCGGCTTCGATCTGGAAGCCGTGGGCGTCCTCCACGAGCAGCAATACGCCGCGGACATCAACCTCGACGGCGTCGTGGACTACTGCGATCTCTCGCTTCTGGCAGCCGCCTGGCAGTCTCAGTTCGGACAGGAGCGATGGAATCGCCGATGCGATCTGGCGGCGCCGCAAGACCACGTCGTCGGCAGCCGGGACTTCGCGGTTCTCGCGGCTCAATGGCAAGGCGTCGAACAATGGCGAATCCAGTTTCAGGACGAATAGGATAACGCGATGGATCTATGCAAACAGAATGCAAACAGGACTCCCAGACGCATCGGCAACGGTGCGTTCACCCTGGTGGAGCTGCTCGTCGTGATCTCCACGATTGCCCTGCTGCTGGCCCTGTTGATGCCCGCGTTGGCCATGGCGAGATCCCAGGCGCATGGCCTGGTGTGCCGCTCCGACCTCCGCCAACTCGTCCTGGCGAACATCGGCTATGCCACCGAGAACGACGGCTTCTACGTTCCGGCCGCAAGCGACATGTGGGACAACGCCGGACGACGCCGCTGGCATGGAGTCCGCGATCGTCTCTCGGAACCCTTCGACGCGTCGAAGGGCCCGCTGGCCGGGTACTTGGCCGACGGGCGGATCAAGGAGTGCCCCGTGCACGTCGATTTCGTCAAGAGCACCGATTGGAGCACCAGCTTCGAACAAGGCTGCGGCGGGTATGGCTACAACATGGCGTACCTGGGCAGCCGCTTGTGGGACGCCGGCCTGAACGGCGAACAGGCCTTCCAACAGGCGTACGCCCGCACGACCCGTGCCAGCGAAGTGGCCAATCCGACAGCAACGCTGATGTTTGCGGATTCCGCCATGGCCAACAACGGGACGTCTCTCATCGAGTATTCCTTCGCCGAGCCGCCTTTCGCGGTGCTCAACGGCCAGGTCATGACCGAGTACCGCATGTCGCCGTCCATCCATTTCCGGCACGGGGATGTCGCAAACGTGGGCTGGACCGACGGCCACGCCGGATCGCAATCGATGGCTCAACTTGATGTGACCAATGCCTATGGAGTCGACACATCAACCCTCCGACTGGGGTGGTTCGAGCCTGTCGACAACACGCCTTTCGATCTGCGATGAGGAGTCTCTCCCAATGAGCATTCGAGCGGCGCTGGCCTGGAGCGGCGGGAAAGACAGCGCCATGGCGCTTCATCAGGTCCGCCAATCCGGCCCATACTCGATCGAACGTCTTCTGACCACGATCACACAAGACTACGATCGGATTTCCATGCACGGCGTGCGAACCACTCTGCTGGAGCAACAGGCAGCGGCTCTGAATTTGCCGCTGGACAGAGTCCTTCTCACCAGGAATCCCTCGCAGGAAGAATACGACGCCAAAATGCGGGCCTGCATGTCGCAGTACCGGGAGACGGGCGTTGAGGCAGTTGTCTTCGGCGACCTGTTCCTGGAGGATGTGAGGCAGTATCGCGAGAAGAACCTGGCCCAAGCCGGCATGCAGGCAATCTTTCCTCTGTGGCGAAGAGACACCCACGAGTGTGCGCGAGACTTCCTGGCTGCCGGGTTCAGGGCGGTCATCACATGCGTCGACCTGCACGCATTGCCGGCGTCGTTCGCAGGGCGGGATTACGATGAATCGTTCCTGCGCGACCTGCCGGCCTCAGCAGATCCTTGCGGCGAACGGGGCGAGTTTCACTCCTTCGTCTATGACGGCCCCGTGTTCGCGGAGCCTGTTTCCTTCGCCCAGGGATGCACGATCGTTCGGGAGGATCGGTTCTGCTACCGCGATCTGGTCCCGACAACGGGCTGAGCCTCGCGTCCTATTTGACGACCCCCTGTACGCTCGGCTATACTATGCGACATGGAAGCGCCGAGATTCCATTCCGTCGCGGCCCGCGCGAGATCCGCCGCCATCCTGGCGTGGAGAGGATTCAACCAACTGCTCTGGCCCTGCCGATGCGACACCTGCCACGAGGGGATCAGCGACACCGACGGCGGCCTGTGCCCGAAATGCTGGGACGAGTTGCTCACTTGCACGGCGGGCGACTATTGCCCTCGCTGTGGCCGGGACGCCAGCCGGTACGGTCTGGTCGGCGGCGCTTGCGGCGCCTGTCGCGACGAGGAGCTCCACTTCGACGGGATCGCCCGCGCGGGCGTGTACGGGGATGCCCTTCAGCGGATGATCCTGGCCTTCAAGCACGATCACAACGAGTTGGCGTCTGTCCTGGCGCCGCTCGCCGAGGCCGCCCTGGAAGGCAGCGGCTTCCACCACGATATCGATCTGCTGGTCCCAGTGCCTCTGCACTGGACCCGACGGATTCTGCGAGGCTACAACCAGGCCCATCTGATAACCAAACAACTGCGCCATCCACGAGGACGAATCAACACCGACCTCGTCCGCATTCGACGGACCCGTGCTCAGCCCCAAGCGACGACCCCCTCCGCACGGGCCCGGAACGTCGCCGGCGCGTTCGGGGTCCGCGAAGGACACGAGTTCAACGGAAAAACCATCTGTCTGGTGGACGATATCAAGACCAGCGGCGCAACGCTCAATGAGTGCGCCAGGGTCCTGAAGGAGGCCGGGGCGGCGAAAGTCTATGCCCTCGTGCTTGCCGTGGCGGGACAAAAAGCGGTATAACTTTCCCCCAGTGACGTCGAACCTTCCGAATGCGTGTTGTGAGGACCGTATGGCTCTGAGAATGTCGCTTGTGGTCGTGGCGTGGATGGGATTGCTTATGACGGACGCAGTGTCCGCTGGTTCCGAGACGCCGGACTGGCTCGTGACGTCGGTCAAGACGCCCGCGACGGTGGTCGCAGCCAAGGAGGGAAAAGAACTGGCTCTGAGCAACGGCCTGATCCGCCGAACCTTCCGCCTGCAGCCCAACGCCGCCACGGTCGCCTACGACAACCTCATGACCGGCCAGTCCATCCTGCGAGGAGTCAAACCGGAGGCATCCGTCGAAATCGATGGCCACAGGTTCGATCTCGGCGGACTGGCGGGCCAAGTCGAATACGCCTACCTGCGTCCGGAGTGGATCGATTCCTTCACGGGCGATCCCAACGCATTCCGGTTCGTGGACTATCAGGTGGACGCGTCCGAGGCCCGTTTCGCCTGGAATCGGAAACGATACAGCGAAGACTTACCCTGGCCGCCCAAAGGCGTTTCGTTGAAGTTGCGGTTTCAGCCGCCGGCGAACCAACTGCCCGGCGTGACCGCCATCGTGTGCTATGAGATGTACGAGGGCATCCCCCTGCTGGCCAAGTGGCTGGAGATCCGCAACGACGGTTCCAAGGCGATCCGGCTCAACAAATTCACCAGTGAGATCCTCGCCGCGGTCGAATACGAATCCCAGGTGGAGCAACCTCCTCGCTGGGAGTATCCGAACCTCCACATCGAGAGCGACTATGCTTTCGGCGGCGACTGCCCGAGCAACTCCAATGAAACGACGTACTGGGTCTCCGATCCGCAGTACGCCACGCAGATCAACTATCTCCGCAAGACGCCGGTCATGCTCGAGTGCCGGCCGCCCCTGGGCCCCAACGTCCTCATCGAGCCGGGACGAACCTTCCAGTCGTTCCGGACGTTTGAGTTGGTCCACGACAGCACCGAGCGCGAACGCAAGGGCCTGGCCGTGCGGCGGATGTACCGAACTCTCGCCCCCTGGATCACCGAGAACCCGATCCTGATGCACGTCCGCAACGCGGACGCCCAGTCCGTCAAGACGGCGGTCGATCAGTGCGCCGAGGTCGGATTCGAGATGATCATCATGACCTTCGGCAGCGGCATCGACTTGGAGAACACAGACCCTGCGTACATGGACCAGATCAAGGACCTGGTCGGCTACGCCCACAGCAAAGGGATCGAGCTCGGCGGGTACTCGCTCCTGGCCAGTCGGCGGATCAGCGACAAAGACGACGTGATCAACCCAAGGACCGGCAAGACCGGCGGAGCCATCTTCGGCGAGTCCCCCTGCCTGTGCAGCGAATGGGGCCGGGAGTACTTCCGGCGACTCCGGACCTTCGTCGAGCACACGGGGATCGACATCATCGAACACGACGGCTCCTATCCCGGCGACGTCTGCGCCTCGACCAGCCACCCGGGCCACAGCGGCCTGGAGGACTCCCAGTGGCAACAGTGGCAGGTGATCGCGGACTTCTATCACTGGTGCCGCGGACGAGGCGTGTACCTGAACGTCCCTGACTGGTATTTCCTCACCGGCTCAAACAAGAGCGCGATGGGCTACCGCGAGGTCAACTGGTCGCTGCCTCGCGAGCGACAGATCATCCTGGGCCGCCAGAACATCTACGACGGCACCTGGTGGAAGCGCCCGAGCATGGGCTGGATGTTCGTGCCGCTGACTGAGTACCAAGGGGGTGGAGCCGCCGCGACGTTGGAGCCGCTCTCGGAGCATCTGGACATGTACGAAGCCCACCTGGCACAGAACTTCACCTCCGGCGTTCAGGCCTGCTATCGCGGCCCGAGGCTCTTCGACACCGACGCAACCAGAGCCGTGGTCAAGAAATGGGTCGACTTCTACAAGGCGAATCGGACGATTCTGGACTCGGACATCGTCCACGTCCGGCGGCCCGACGGCCGGGACATCGATTGCATCCTGCACGTGAATCCACAGCTTCAGACCCGCGGCCTGGCCATCGCACACAACCCGTGCGACTACGAGGTGACGCGGCAACTGAGACTGCCGCTTTATTACACAGGATTGCAGGATGTGGCGATGATTCGGGAGCGAGAAGGTCAACCGGTACGATACGAGCTGGACCGCCAGTACAACGTAACCGTTCCGCTTCGCATCCCGGCTCGAAGCATGACGTGGCTGTTCATTGAATAGACGAGCCGTCCGTTGCGTCGCTGTCATTCCTGCGCAAACAGGAATCCCGATGACCTTGGGGTGCGCAAGCTCCTGGGACGCAGGTTCCCGCTTTCGCGGGCATGACGGACCCGCAGCCGAGGCCATGGCTGCGGCCTGTCGGAATGAACGATCTGCCACCCGCTTTCAGAGCCGCTCGTAGCGGACGACGGCGCGATAGATGCCGTCGACGCGGTTGCCCTCGATGATCGTCGGCGAGTACCGCTCGTTCCGAGGCTGCAAGCGGACCTTGTTGTCCCGCTCGAAGAACACCCGCTTGAACGTCGTCTCGTGCGGCATGGTGAACCGCACGAAGCAGTCGTCGCCGTTGCGGACGTCCAGCGACGGCGAGAAGATCACGATGTCGCCCTCGTGGAACCGGGGCTCCATCGAGTCGCCCACGACCCGCACCGCGAAGGCGTTCGGATCGTGCAGGTCGGGACAGCGGACGTAGTCGTCGGCAATGCCCACCGGGTAGTCCAGATCGTTGAAATCCGTCGGATAGCCCGCGGCGACCTTGTTGATGATCGGCACCAGCCGCCCCGCGGACATACCGCCCTTGCCGTCCTTGGAGTCCCCGCCCGCCAGCAGCTCCTTGACCTCGCTGCTCTGGCCCCGCTTGTCGGAGATCTTGCGGAGGACCTGACGCAGTTTGATGTTCTCCGCCTCCCGGGACTCATAAGCCCCGCGCACGTCGGAAGGCATCCGCTCCAGGTGAGCGATGTGCAGCAACAGGCCGGTCTCGAACTTGAGCACCTTCTCCAGCCTGGTCAGCAGCTCGTCGCTGGGCGGATTCTTGACCTTCCCCGTCTCGATCGTGGACAGGTACGGCTTGGAAAACGCCACGCGATTGCTGACTTCATCCAATGTCAGGTTCAACTGCTCCCGCTTGTTTCTGATGATTTGCCCGAGCGACATAGCACTCCCACCTTTGCGAATCGTCATTCGCTTATTTCGATCCACTCATATTCGGCCCGGCCCAGCCCGATCTTGACCGCGTGCTCGATTTGATACCGCCAATCCAACCGCTTGTTGCCGATCAACTGGGGCAGTCCCTTGCCGCCCCGAGTCTCCACCTGATCGATCGACGCCTGATCCACCGCTACCGGATCGATCGACGCCACAATCCCGATATCCGATACTATTGTAGGCATATGGGGTCGGTCAAAGCAATCACAATCCTTCGTGATCGACAGCAGAAAATTAAAGAAGACCGCCCGGCCCTCCTTGCCCTTGAGGGCGCCCAGCGCGTGCTCGGCGACGCTCTTTTGCAGGATGGAATTCTCCTGCGTCCAGTCGTATTCGACCGCGTCGAACCGGCACACCGCCACGCACTCGGCGCAGCCGATGCACTTGTCCTTGTCGATATGGGACTGCACCTCGTCCATCGTGATGGCGTCGGCCGGACAGTGCCGCCGGCACTCGCCGCAGCGGGTGCACTTGCCCGCTTTGACCTGCGGCTTGAGGGCGGCGTGCTGGCGCATTTTACCCTTGCGGCTGGCGCACCCCATCCCCAGCGTCTTGAGGGTGGCCCCGGCACAGGCGGCGCAGTGGCCCGTGAAATGAGCGATCGACAGGATCGACTGACAACGGACGATATCGGTCGCGATCGAGACCTCCCGATCCAGCTCGCCATCGATCCGGACGGCGGTCTCCGTGGTCCCGAACAGCCCATCCGGAGCGATGAACGGGATTCCCAGTTTCTCGACGCTGAACCCCCGCTCGGCCGCCAGGATCGCATGATCGATGGCGTTGTGCCGCCGGCCGGTGTACAGCGTGCTGGTGTCGGTGATGAACGGCTTGGTCTTGAGCCGAACCAACTCCTCGACCAGTCCTTTCAAGCACGGGGCTTTGATGTAGGTGGTGTTCTTGTCCTCGCCGACGTGGACCTTGACCGCCGTGAAGTCGTTCTTCTTAAAGCAGCCCTCGAATCCGCCGGCCCGAAACAACTTCCGCGCCTTCTCGGAAATCGCAAGCTCGCCCTCGTCGCCCGAGGCCTTGATGAAATACACTTTTGACGCCAATGGATTTCCTCTCAACGAGCAAACATCCTCTGCGTCGCGTCAGCCCCTCGGTGATTCGCTTCATTCTTGCCCAAGGACCGCTGACTTATCGTGCGACTGCGAAAGGAGTCCAATAGTTATATCGTTATCATATCCGCAGCCACATTGGGCTTCAATTAAAATCTGCAAGCAATCCAACCCTTTTTGACCCTACCGGTTCTTGCCTGCTTCTACTTTCGAAGCTCCTTCGCCACCTCGGCAAACTTCTCGACGGCAAAATCCAGGTCCTCGCGGGTATGCCCTGCAGACACCTGCGTACGAATACGAGCCTTGCCCTGTGGAACTACCGGGTACGAGAAACCGATGACATAGACGCCCTTTTGCAGCAGACGCTGGGCCATCTCCTGGGCGAGGGTCGCGTCGCCGAGCATGATCGGCGTAATCGGATGATCGCCCGACAGGACCGTCAAGCCGGTCGTGGCGATCCGCTCGCGGAAGTACTGCGTGTTCGAGCGGAGGCGGCCCACGAGTTCGGTCGAGCGGTCGAGCAACTCCAGAGCCTTCAGAGAGCCCGCGGCGATCGCCGGGGCCAGGGTGTTCGAGAACAGATACGGCCGGCTCCGCTGGCGGAGCATCTGGATGATTTCCTTTCGCCCGGAGGTGAAGCCGCCGCTGGCGCCGCCGAGGGCCTTGCCGAACGTGCCGGTGATGATATCCACCCGACCCATCACGCCGCGATACTCGGTGGTGCCCCGGCCTGTCTTGCCGATAACGCCGGCGGCGTGGCAATCATCGATCATGACCAGGGCGTCGTACTTGTCGGCCAGCTCGCAGATGTCGTCCAGCTTGGCGACATAGCCATCCATCGAAAAAACGCCGTCGGTAACAATCAGGCGGAACCGCGACGATTTGGCGGATTTGAGCTTCTCTT
>CALMMH010000953.1 GCA_937868145.1 uncultured Phycisphaerales bacterium | reverse complement strand
GCGTGGCGGGTGTTGAACGCCCCGGAATGCGACCAGGATCAGACGCCTTCCTCAGCGGAGGAAATGGACAACTCGTCCGTCCAGTGACTCGATAGGTTCATTTTGGAATGGCGTGACGTCGTCGCATTCGCGAACCATGTCGCCTTCGCTTACTGCGAGGGCGGCGTGGCCGGGGGAGTGTTTTCGTAATTCTGGTCCTTTTTTACACCCGGAGGCATGACCAGACCGCTGGTGCCCTGTTTTTCCTTGAAGTCCACGATGATCTTCACCGCGGCGTCCGGGTCGTCGAGGATCGAGAAGACGTCGAGGTCCTCGGGCGAGATGTAGCCGCTCTCATCGAGCATCGTCTGTTTGGTCCAGTCGATCAGGCCCTTCCAGTAGTCCTTCACCATCAGGATGACGGGGAAGTACGCCTGCCGAAGAGTCTGGATCAACACGAGGGCTTCGAAGAATTCGTCCAGCGTCCCATAACCGCCCGGGAAAACGATGAATCCATGGGCGTATTTGAGGAACATCACCTTGCGAACGAAGAAGTACCGAAAGTGCATGGGCAGATTCTGGAACGAGTTGGGCTGCTGCTCATGGGGCAACTCGATGTTCAGGCCGATGCTGCATCCGCCGGCCTCTGCGGCTCCTTTGTTCGCGGCCTCCATAATGCCGCCTCCGCCGCCGGTGATGACGCACAGGCCGGCGTGGACCAGCTTGCGAGCGGTTTCCTCCGCGAGTTTGTAGTGAGGGTGATCGGGCTTGGTCCTGGCCGATCCGAAGATCGACACCGCGGGGCCCACCGCGGCGAGTTCCTCGTATCCTTCCGTGAATTCGGCCATGATCCGGAAGATTCGCCAGAGGTCCTCTATCGGTTTTTCAACCGTTTGTCCTACACCGACGTGATTTGTTCTCCAACGCATGAGGCTCACCATAAACTCGGATTATTTGCCGCCGGGCAGTGTTTCGCGATCGGACACGCGGGACACTCCGGCTTTCGTGCCTTGCAGACTGCTCGCCCGTGTGTGATCAGCAGATGACAGAAGAGCGTCCAGTCTTCTTTTGGGACGATATCGGCCAGATCAAACTCGAGCTTTACCGGGTCCGAGTTCGGGGACAGCTGGAGCCGGCGGGACAGCCGGATGACGTGCGTGTCGCACATGATGGCCGGCCGGCCGTAGGCGTTGCCCAGGACGCAGTTGGCCGTCTTTCGGCCCACGCCGGGCAGGGTGACCAGTTCGTCCATCGTCCGGGGGACTTCGCCGCCGAAGTCGTCGAGGATTTTGCGGTTCGCTCCCTGGATGCTGACGGCCTTGTTGTGATAGAAGCCGCAACTTTTGATATCCTGTTCGATCTGCTTGAGGTCCGCTTTGACCCAGTCCTCGGCCGATTTGTACTTCTTGAACAAGCCGGGTGTCACCATGTTGACCCGCGCGTCGGTGCACTGGGCCGAGAGAATCGTGGCGATCAGCAGCTCCAGCGGATTCCCGAAGTGCAACGCTATTCCGGCGCTGGGATACGTCTTCCTCAGAATCGGGTAGATCTGCTTCACGCGTTCAGCGGCGACTGCCTTATCGAATTTGACGCTTTTCTTCGGACTCTTCGGGGCGGCGTCGGCCGCCGGCGCGGACTTCTTCTTCTGTGCCATTTAGTTGCCGGTCTCCGGTAGATTCGACAAAATGGGGATCAACTTGCTCTTATCGAAAATCCCCCGCAACTTCTCTCGACTTCCGTCCGGCAGCAGGAGGATGGTGACGGGCACATTGCCCGCTTCGCCGTAGAGGCCCTTGAGGTCCCGGGTGGCGGGATAGTCGATCACTGTCGTGTCGGCCTTGATGGGCAGCACGTTCTTTGCCTGGATCAAGCCGACGACCTCAGGGTCTTGATAGACGTGTTTCTCCACCACCTTGCAGTTCGTGCACCAGTCGGCGGTGAACTTCAGAAGAACAGGCTGCTTCTTTGCCACGGCCTGCCCGACGATCTCCGCATCGTAGGGTTTCCAGTCGAGGACCGCTGCACCGGACGGCGTCCGGGCGGGCAGCAGCCACACCCCGGTTGCGACGGCCAGCGCCACGGCGATCAGGCGGATGATTCGTCGTCGCAGAGCCGGCGTGGAGAAGTCCACCCACTTGCCCCACATCCAGACGCAGAAGCTGAAGATCACGCCGTACATCAGCACGTTCAGCAGTCTGTCCTTGGGCAGGGCGGCCAACGTCAGCTTGACGGCGATCAGGAACAGCAGGAAGCCTGTCGATTTCTTGAACACTTCCATCCAGTATCCAGGCTTGGGGATCCGGTCCAGCAGAGAGGGGATCAGGACGATGACCGCATAGGGTAGGGCCATGCCCACGCCCATCAGGATGATGGCGACGCTGCTGACTGCCAGCGGCTGGGTTTGGGCCCAGACCAGGACGAAGCCGAGCAGGGCTCCGCTGCACGGCGTGCTGAGCACGCCCGCGAAGAAACCCATGCCCGCCGAGCCGGCCAGTCCTGAGGCGTTGCCTTGATGGCCCGCGACGGAGGACGGCAGCGTGAGAGCGACGATGTCCAGCATGGCCAGCCCGAAGAAGACGATCGCCAGAAACAGGACGATGACCGCTGTGGGGTAGCGGAACAGACTGTTCAGATCGAGGACCGCTCCCGTGGTGAGATTGACGATCGCGGAGATCAGAGCGAAGGCGGCGAAGAAGAGGACGACGCCGGCGCAGAACGCCAGGCCGGAGGAGACGCGTCTTCCGCCGGGGCCTCGCGACTGATCGACCAGCCGCAACAGGATCAGCGGCAGGATCGGCAGCACGCAGGGCATGACGTTGATCGAAAGACCCGCCACGACCGCCAGGAGGTAATATAGCGACGCCGACGATTGTCTCGGGCCTTCGTGGACGAGCGACGTCGAATCGGGAGCGGCTTGTGGCTGTTGGGTCGGAGGCTGAACCACGTTTGCGGCGGGAGCTTCAGTTTGCGTCTCGCCGATGGAGACCTGGGGCCATGCGGCGATCTCAGCCAGATCGAGCGTTGCAGTCAGGGTCTTTTCAAAGGGCGGCAGGCACAGTGCGCTCGTGCAGGCGATGCCGGCGATCTGGACTGTGACGGCGGCCTCCTTCTTGTCGGTCGGGAGCGATTCTTCACGAATCGGAATGAAGGCCGTGAAGTCGCCGACGTAGACCTCGATCTGCTGTCCTGTGGGGTCGTTGAACAGAGTCCACGCCGGAAAGACGGTCTGCCCGAATTCCAAGGCGTCGGATGCCGCGGCGAGGGTCAGTTCCATGCCGGGGGCGGGGGCCGTCTCCGGCCGGGCGTAGTAGTGGAGGTCGTCGGTGCCCTTGAAGACCACGGCGATTCCCGGCCGGCCGGCCATATGAGCCGGCGTCAGGTGCGCAAAGGATTGCTCCAACTCGAACTGAACGATCTCCGTCGCTTCAGGGACGCGATCACTCTGGGCGAAGGCCGCTGTCCCCACTGTTGCGCAGACCGCAAAAACCAGAACGCCTTTCGTTCCTCTCATTCCGATCTCTCAATCGAACACGATTCCAGAGCAGGCGGGTCAGTTGACGGGTTGTTCCTGCTTCTGTTTCTCGCCGTCGCCGGCGTGCTTGGCTTGTTCGGCCGCCAGCAGATCGCCCACGGTGGGTCGGTCCAGATGCCCGCCGTTGAGGAGCAACTTCACGTCGTCGGCGTCGAGCGTTTCATATTTCAGCAGGGCCTGGGCGATCCCCTCGACCCGGGTTCGATTGTCCTCGATCACCTGCTGGGCCGACTTGTAGGCCTCGTCCATGATGCGCCGGACCTCCGCGTCGATGTCCTCCGCGGTCTTGTCGGAGTACTCCCGCTCGGTCGGCATGAGATACATGGCTTCTTTCACGCCCTGATCGGGTCCGTAGCTGACCGGGCCGAGCTGATCGCTCATGCCCCAGGTCAGGACCATCTGGCGGGCGATTCGAGTCGCCTGCTCGATGTCCGACTGCGCTCCGCTGGAGATGTCGCCGCAGAACAACTGCTCGGCGATCCGTCCGCCGAAGCAGACTTGCAGCAGGGCGATGCAGTACCGCCGGGTGAACAGGGTGCGATCCTTCTCCGGCAGGGCGAACGTGGCGCCGCCCATCGGGCCGCGGGGGATGATGCTCACCTTGTGCAACGGATCAGCGTCCTTGATCAGCGACTGCACGAGCGTATGGCCGGCCTCGTGGTACGCGGTGATCTCTCGTTCGTTCTGGTCCACGACGCGGCTTTTCTTGGCGCGTCCCCAGCGGACCTTGTCGCGGGCTTCTTCCAGGTCGGCTCCTTCGATGTAGTCCTTATTGGCCATCGTGGCCGCCAGGGCCGCTTCGTTGATGATCGCCGCCAGATCGGCGCCGCTGAACATCGGAGTGCCGCGGGCAAGCCGGTCGAGGGTGGCGGTCGGGTTGAGCTTGACCTTGCGGGCGTGGACCCGGAGGATTTCGAGTCGGCCCTTGAGGTCCGGCAGCGGCACGACCACCTGGCGGTCGAACCGGCCCGGTCGCGTCAACGCGTGGTCCAGGATGTCGGCGCGGTTGGTCGCCGCGATGACGATCACCTGGTCGTTCGTGTCGAAGCCGTCCATCTCGACGAGAATCGCGTTGAGCGTCTGTTCCCGCTCGTCATGGCCGCCCCCGACGAAGGAGGCGCCGCGCTTGCGCCCGATGGCGTCGATTTCATCGAGGAAGATGATGCATGGGGAATTGTCCTTGGCCTGCTTGAACAGGTCGCGAACGCGAGAAGCGCCGACGCCGACGAACATCTCGACGAAGTCGCTGCCCGAGATGCTGAAGAAGGGCACGTCGGCTTCGCCGGCGATGGCCTTGGCCAGCAGGGTTTTGCCGCAGCCCGGAGGGCCGATCAGCAGGACGCCGCGAGGGATGCGGCCGCCGAGACGCTGGAACTTCCGCGGGTTTTTGAGGAACTCGATGATCTCCGCCACTTCATCCTTGGCTTCATCGATTCCTGCGACATCCTTGAAGGTGACCTTGACGCGGTCTTTGCCGTGGACGCGGTGCTTGCTGCGGCCGAACGACATGAGCATGCCGCCGGCGCCGCCGCGCAGGTTGCGGGCGAAGAAGAAGTAGAAGAAGCCCACCAGCAGCAGGATCGGCAGCACCCAGTTGAGCAGCATGAACATCCAGACCTGCGTCTTGGTGTACTCGATCTGCACCTTGTACTTCGGGTCTTCCGGAGCGCGTTGCTCCAGGTTCGTGAGGATCTCATTGAGTCGTTCTTTGGCCCCGGCTTCCGGCCGGTAGTTGACCTTGAAGGCGACGTTTCCGTCGTTGTCCGCGGCGGCCTGCGAACCCTCGCGGAACTTGCCGGCGATCTCGGTGTCTCCGACCTGGACCTTTTCGATTTGTCCGCCTTCCTCAAGGTATTGAACGAATTCATCCCATCGCAGGGTGTTGGTCACCAGTCCCTGCTGAAGCATCATCATGGCGGTGAGAATGATGATGGCCACAATCAGCCAGCTGAACGGACCTCGCCGGTAGCTCGGGGTTTGCGGCTTTTTGTTCGGACGCCAGCCGGGGTCCCGGGGCGATTCGTTGTCTGGGGTATTCGAGTTATTCTTCATAATTGGTGATGATCCCGGTCCAATGTTGTGGCTTGCACACTTTTGCGACCAACGCGCACACAGTTCTCCTTGTTCACCACGGATTCTCCATTAGCTGTACGACGTTTTGCGCGAGCTTGTTTGCCGCAACCGTCGAGCCGTAGGTGAAGTCCTGGCCTTGGAACTCGGAATAGCTGGCGGCCGCGGTCACCGTCTGATTGTTGATCATGAGCCGGCCGGTCTTGAGGCTTTTCCAATTCACTACGGCGGTGATGACCACTTCCTTCTCCAACGCCCGGCCGAGCTCCCGCTCCAGCGTCAGAATGGACTCGCCGACGGTAACGAGCTGGCCGCTGATCACGCTATCGGCGCGATCGCGGTCCGAGACGATCTTGTAGGGGGTTTCGGCTTCGATCCGCTTGGCCAGGGCATTCGAGAACGTGTACTCCTGGCCCCGGCGGAAACTGCGGTTGTCGAACATCTCCACGTAAACGTTTTCGATGTCGTCGGGGAAGAGAGAAGCGTTCGAGTAACCGGTCGAACCGCCGCAACCGCCGACGCCAAGAACGCATAATAGGACTGTCAAACCGGCAGCAGCCCAAAGGCAGACGTGTGCTCGTTGCGAATTCACGTTCCCGCTCCTACGGGGTCGAACTTCGGATTTCGAGCTTCTCTCTCGAACGGTTCTATTTGCCATCGGCCTGGACCTCGTCAAGGGCCTCCTGGGCCAGCTTTGCGGCCTCGGTCTTGGGCCAATTGTGGACGACCATGTCGAAGTAGAGATTGGCCGCCTGCCGTTCGCCGGTGCGCCGGTAGTAGCGTCCGAGGGTGTACTGTTTGAAGGCCATCTGCTCGTCGATCTGCTGGATCTTCTGCGGAACCTCGTTCTGCTTGGCCTCCTCAGGATACAGCAGCAGGAATTTCTCGTAATAGGTCTTGGCCGTCGTCAGCTTCGACGCGTCGTAGTTCGGACGCAGCTTCAGCGGGGGCTTGTTGTACGCGGCGAGGTTGTCTTCCGCCATGCGGTACAACGCCCGCTTGCCGATAGGGCCGGTCTCCCAATAGGAGGCGATCTCCGACCACTTGAGGTATGCTTCAAGGTATTTCTCCCTCGCTTCGTACTGCTCGGCGATGGTGATGGCGGCTCGCAACCCGACGCCGTTGGGCTCATCCAGGCCTGCGCGGTCGCTGATCTTCTCCATGAGCTCGACGCCTTCCTCGAAGCCGGAGATCTTGATGAATCCGAGCACGACCTTCTTGCGGCCTTCGAGGTACTCCTGGGCCATGTCGAACTCCCGCTGCAAAGCCAGTCCGGCGTATTCGCTGCCCGGATAGTCCTTCAGGAGCTTCTCGTATTTGACCAGAGCCTTGCTATATCGGTCCTGCCAGTACCGCGTTTCGCCCAGGGCAAACAGCTTGAGGTCGGGACCGACGCGGTCGGGAAACTCGGCTTTGATCTGCTCGATCGCGTCTTTGACCTCGGAGACGTCTCCTTCCTGGACGAGCTTCTTGAGTTCGGCGATGGCCTGCTGATACTGCTCCTGGGGATCATCCGTCAGCGACTCCAGTTTTTCGCCCCCCTTGAGCCGCCAGGTCTCGGCCCTTGCGCTGTGGCAACAGGAGGCCACGATCGCCAGGATCAGACCGAGCAGGAGAGCGCCTGCGTGACACGTTGTGTCCGGGCCTCCCAACCACATCCAGTGTTTCGCCATTTTCTCTGCCCGCCAAAAACATTGACAACGCCGGCCTGGAACCCAGAGGGTTCCCCCGACGCCAACAAAAGGCGATAGGGACTCCTTTCCGGCACCCCGCCATTATACCGGCCTTCGTATGCATTTCAACGACCAGTTTCGGATTGGAGAGTCTGGGCCGTTTTTGCTTTACTCGGGCAGCCCTGCACGATATAAAAAACCCCGCGTCGGTTCTTGGGCTTCCGAGGCCGGGTGGATGGGTTCTCGCCGTAGACGCGGTCCGCGTTGAATGCACGAGCTGAAGGAGATTTGTCATGAAGCGTGGTGTCATCCTGACGATTGCCGTGATCCTCGTTCTGGTCGGGCTCTTCGGTTGCAGCAGTTTGCGGGCGAGCCGCCTGCGCCAGGCGCAAACGCGCCGGATCAGCGTGGAGCAGTACGTCGATAAGATGAAGGCCGGCTGGATCGGCCAGATGGCCGGCGTCGGCTGGGGCGGATCCACCGAGTTTCAGTACAAAGGCGCGATCATTCCTCAAGACAAGATGCCCCAGTGGGAGCCGGCTCTGATCAACCAATTCCAACAGGACGACATCTATGTGGAGATGACCTTCGTGCGGACGCTGGAGGTCCACGGTTTCGGCGTCTCGATCCGTCAGGCGGGCATCGACTTCGCCAACAGCGGCTATCCGCTCTGGCACGCCAACCTGGCCGGACGGGACAACCTCCGGGCCGGGATCGCGCCGCCGGATTCGGGACATCCGAAGTTCAACTCCCACGCCGACGACATCGACTACCAGATCGAGGCCGATTTCGCCGGCCTGATCGCGCCGGGCATGCCCAACGTCGCCATCCAGTTGGGCGAGGTGTTCGGCCGCCTGATGAACTATGGCGACGGCCTCTACGGCGGCCAGTTCGTCGGCGGGATGTACGCCGAGGCCTTCTTCGAGAACGACATCGTCAAGGTCGTGGAGGCGGGGCTCCGCTGCATTCCCCAGGACAGCCTGTACCATCAGTGCATCAGCGACGTCCTCCGCTGGCATGCGAAGTATCCCGACGACTGGGCCAAGACCTGGCAGTTGGTGAACGAAAAATACCAGCTCAACGCACAGAATCGCCGGTTCTCCTGCGGCGGCGCCCAGGACGAGTTCAACATCGACGCCAAGATCAACGGCGCGTACATCGTGATGGGATTGCTCTATGGCGATGGCGACCTCGACAAGACGATCGTCATCACGTGTCGTTGCGGCCAGGATTCCGACTGCAATCCGTCCAACGCCGCCGGCATCCTGTTTACGACCGTCGGCTTCAAGAACCTGCCGGACAAGTTCAAGGTCGCGTTGGATCCGTCGGGCAAGTTCAGTCACACGCCGTACAACTTCCCGACGCTCGTCAGGGTCTGTGAGAAATTGGCCCGCCAGGCCGTGGTCAACTGCGGCGGCAAGATCGCCGTCGATGACCAGGGCGCCGAGCATTTCACGATTTCGCGACAGGACCCCAATCCGACGCCGCTGGAGCAGTGCTGGGAGCCCAAGGCCGCGATGGGCAGCCGCTATACGGAGAAAGAGATGGCTCAGATCACCGCCGAGAGCGGCGTGGACCTGTCCAAGGCCGTCGAGAGCTTCGCCCCCGGCTGGAAGATCGGCAAGTGCGGCCCCGATATGGAGCCCGGCCTGCGCGAGGAACTACGGGGTCGCCAGAACGTCCTGCTGACCCATCCGCTCAGCCAGACGGTCGGTTGCGTCCTCACCAAGACTGTGAACCTGCCTGCGAACAAAAAGAGCAGCCTGAAGCTCGAAGTCGGTCACGACGCCCGAGGCGACTGGGACCTGATCGTTCGGGCCAACGGCGAGCAGTTGATCCGAAAGACCGTCGGCCCGGACACCACGACGCTGGGCTGGACCGAGGTGGACGTCGATCTGACGAAGTTCGCGGGCAAGAGCGTGAAGCTGGAGCTGGTGAACGAGCCCACCGGCTGGCGCTTCGAGGCCGGGCTGTGGTCCCAAATCACGATCGTGAGCGAGTGACCCGTATGGACCGCCGCGAATTCGTAAGAACGAGCATGCTGGGCGGGGCCGGAATGTGGCTGGCGGCGAGTTCCTTGTCCGCCGCTGCCGGTTCGGCCAGGAGACTCACCGCCGGGGATGTGCACGAGCACCTGCGGAGTCTGGGACGTGAGTGGATCGATCCGCAGGACACGGTCGATACGTTCAAGTCCGGCCGACCCGAGACGCCCGTCAAAGGCATCGCGGTCGCCTGGATGAGCTACTTCGACGCGCTGCGCGAGGCCGTCGCGAAGGGCTGCAACCTGTTCGTGACCCATGAGCCGACCTACTATAACCACACTGACACTGACCAGTCAGTCTTCTCCTTCGAAGTCGCCAGGCGAAAGAAGGCGTTTATCGAGGAGAACGAGTTGACGATCATTCGCTGCCACGATGTCTGGGATCGCGTGCCGGGCATCGGCATCCCCGACGCCTGGGGACAATATCTGGGCTGGACGAAGGTCGTGAGACAGCAGACGTTTTACCGCGTCTATGAATTGCCGCCGACCCCGGCCGGAGAGTTGGCCAGGCAGGTCGCGGCTAAGGTCGCCCCCCTGGGACAGAACGGCGTGCAACTGGTTGGCCCGGCCGACAAGACGGTTCGCACGGTCGCCATCGGCACCGGCGCGATCACGTCATTCCGAACGATGGTCACGGAGTTGAAGGCGGACCTCGCCCTCTGCACCGACGACGGTTTCACCTACTGGAGCGACGGCGCGATGGCCCTCGACATGGGCTACCCGGTGATCGTGGTGAATCACCCCTGCGCCGAAGAGGTCGGCATGGTCCAACTGGCCAATCACCTCCGAGAGAAGTACCCCGCCATCCCGGTCCACCACATCAGCCAAAAATGCATGTTCGCGACCATCCACGCGTGACGATCTCATCGGGCGACGGCCGCGATGATGGGATGCGCCGCCCGGAATTCGAAACGTCACTTCGCCTCGATCTTGAAGATCGTCCGGGCGGCCGCCAGCCGTCCCTCCAGTTGCGGACCGTCCATCTCCGCCGCGACTTCGGCCAGGCGCTCGGGAATGCGGATCTGCTGGGGACACTTTTCCAGGCACGCGCCGCATCGGACGCACTGGGATGCGTACCCGGGCTTGCCGTCGACCAGTTCGCCGCTCATCCGCAGGGCGTATCGGAACTTCACGTCTTCCCCTTTGCCGAACATGTGGTAGCGGTTGTACTCCTCGAAACAGATCGGGATCATTACACCGGCGGGGCAGGGCATGCAGTAGCCGCAGCCGGTGCAGCCGACTTTCATCAGTTCTCGGTACTTGCGGCCGGCTCGCTCGATCAGGGACAGTTCCTGTTCGCTGAGCGTCCCGGCGTGAGCGGTGTCGGCGATGGCCAGGTTCTCCTCGACCTGGGCTTCGTCGTTCATGCCGGAAAGGACCACCGTCACCTCCGGCTGATTCCAAAGCCATCGGAATGCCCATTCCGCCGGCGTGCGCCGCGTCGGCGATTCATTCCAGACGGCCTCGACCGCCGGCGGCGCCGCGACGCCGAGATTGCCGCCGCGAAGGGGCTCCATGACGATTACGCCCAGGCCTTTCGACGCGGCGTATTCCAGACCCTCGACGCCCGCCTGGTACTCGCGGTCCAGGTAGTTGTACTGAATCTGGCAGAACACCCAGGGGTAGGCGTCTACAATCCGCATGAAGTCCGGCCTCATGCCGTGAAACGAGAAGCCTGGGTTGACGATACGTCCGTCCGCCTTCGCTGCGTCGAGGAAATCGATCGCGCCGAAGCCGTCGAGGATGTCCCACGAAGCCCCGTTGAGCGAGTGAAGCAGGTAGTAGTCGATGTGGTCGGTGCCCAGTTTCTCCAATTGGGCCGCCAGGTATCGATCCATGTCCTCGCGGCTCTTAATCATCCAGGAGGGCAGTTTCGTCGCCAGTTTCACCTTGTCCCGATAGCCGTCCTTCAGGGCCTTGCCAAGGAGGCGTTCGCTTTCGCCGCCGTGGTACGGCCAGGCCGTGTCCACGTAGTTGACCCCGCTGTCGATGGCGTGGCGAATCTGTCGGATCGCCCGCTCTTCGTCAATCCTTCCGTCCTTCATCGGCAGACGCATGCACCCAAATCCGAGTATGGAGAGCTTGTCCCCGTTTTTCGGCATCGTTCTGTACTGCACGTTCGTTTTCTCCTATTCGTTGTAGATCGTTTCTTCAGACTAAGCATGATAGAAATGGCCGGGGGGACACTCAATACCCATTCGTGCCGATGTCTTGCCTAATTCTGGCGAGAACGGGAGAATCAGGTGTTGTCTCTCGCTTGAATCTGCTACATTCCTTCAGAACTGGACAATCGAGCATCTTCCGAGGAGCGCCGACATGAAGATCAAGGAGAAGACATCGACCAACCGGCTGGTTCCTTTGCTGGAGTCTCTGATCCGGCGGGAAGGGCGTTCACCTTCGCCGCTGGAGGGCGTGCGTTTCATGCGGGCCGATGCATCCCTCCCGCGGACTCCGATCGTCTATGATCCGTGCATCATCATCGTCGGGCAGGGCAGGAAGCGGGTCTACCTGGGCGATCAGGTCTTCACCTACGACGCCTGCAACTACCTCGTGCTCTCGGTGCCGCTGCCGGTGGAGTGCGAGACACAGGCTACGCCGCAGAAGCCGCTGCTGGGCGTGGCCATCGACGTGCCGCCCGTCACGCTGCACGAATTGCTCATAGGCATGGAGGACGACGACGAAGTCCCCGGCGCCGTGCGAGGCGTGTACTCGTCCGTGCTCACCGAGGAACTGATCGACGCGATGGTTCGACTGCTCGAATGCCTCCGATCCCCCATGGACAGTCGGATCCTCGGGCCGCAGATCGTGCGGGAGATCATCTACCGGGTCCTGTGCGGCGAGCAGGGCGGCGCCCTGCGGGCATTGGTGGCCCGGCACAGCCGTTTCAATCAGATCGCGCGCATCCTGCGTCGCTTCCACAAGGAATACGACAAGGAGTTCGACGTGGAGACCCTGGCAAAAGAGGCGAATATGAGCGTCTCGGCGTTCCACCACAACTTCAAGGCGGTCACTTCCGCGTCGCCTTTGCAGTACCTCAAGAG